>CALBKP010000082.1 GCA_937895825.1 uncultured Alistipes sp.
CGAACTTAAGGCCGCGTACGACTATATGGTACAGCTGTGGGGAGAGTTTGATTGTGATCTTATCCGCATCGTCGATGTCGAGCTATCGTCACAGAAGATTGCGGGCGTGCGCATACCTATATTAGATAATATAGTCTATGAGGAGAAGGCTTATGACCTATTCTCTGCCCCGGTTTGGTATGCCGAGGGTATAAGAGTTCTTAAGCAGATGTCTCGTCTCGGCATTGAGTTCGAGGTTTACAACCGCAAGATGGAACTCTTGGACTATGCGCGACGCAAAACTACTCAGAAGGTAAACCTCTACGAGAAGGTTCAGATTCCCGGTTATGAGGATGCCATACGTAAGATTAAGCGATTTATGGAGGACGAGGAGAACCTCAGTAAGTCGGCACAGAAGATCGTTAAAACTCGTCAGGCGCAAGCCGAGGCTATGGAGGAGCCTAACGTATGATCAGTAAAATGATTCGCTATGACATCGTGCTCTATGCTGGTGAGCAGGAGCGCTTTGTGAACGAGCTTCGCGAGCTCGGCTTGGTTGATATCACAACTACTGGCTGGGAGCCTTCGGAGCGCGATCGTGGCCTACTTATGGAGATTGAGTCGCACAATAAGGCTCTCGAGGCGCTTGCTGCGTTTGCTAAGTCGGAGAACTATCAGGCTGATGCTAAGCCTTATGCTACGGGTGCAGAGGCTTATGCTAAGTATGATGAGGCTCGCGAGAAGCGTCAGCAATTGCAGCAGGAGGTTGCACGCTTGCGTAAGCTCGCGGACGATGTAGCTCCATGGGGTTGCTACTCGGCAGAGGATATCGAGCGTCTTGCACGTCGTGGTATCACTTTACGTTTCTTCATGTCGCAGCATGCGGCTTATGAGAAACTTATGGAGGAGCCTATCGAGGGTGTTACGATTGCGGAGATCTGTCGTACGGCATCTACTGTATACTTTGCTGCAATCATTACTGATGGCTCGCAAGTTATCGTTGATGGTCAGGAGGTTCGTCTTCCAGAGAAGGATAGCCGCGCACTGCTTGCCGAGGTTGATGCTTTGCTTGCAGAGGATAAGGCTATTGATGAGGTGTTCTCACGTGCAGTGGCATCAAAAGAGCTCATCGAGGATGAGTGCGCTAAGCATAAGGAGCAGCTTCAGGGTCTTAAGGTTGATGCTACGGCTGGTCGCGAGGCTGATGGTGAACTCCTCATTCTTGAGGGTTGGGCTGAGGCTGACACTGCAGAGAAGGTTGACAAGATGCTTGAGGAGTATCCCTACTTGGTATTCGAGCGTCGTGATGCAACCATCGATGATGAGGCTCCCGTAAAGCTTAAGAACAATAAGTTTGCACGTCTGTTTGAGCTTATCGGTTCGATGTACGCGCTGCCTAAGTATGGAACGTTAGACCTCACGGCTATATTCGGTCCATTCTACATGTTGTTCTTCGCAATATGTTTGAACGATGCAGGCTATGGTGCAGTGCTGTTGGCATTGGGTTTGGCACTTTTGAAGAAGGGTGGCCCTAAGCTCCGTCAGGCTGCTTGGCTCTCTATCGTGTGTGCTTCGGCAACGATTATCTTCGGTACATATACTGGTTCGTTGTTTGGTATGAGCATTCCCGAGTTGTTGGGATACGAGGCCGGCGAGCCTACGCCATTCCTTGACTTCCCCAACCAGTTCTTCTCTATAGCTTTGGCTATTGGTGTTGTACAGATCTTGATAGGTATGGCTATAAACCTCTATATGCAGACTAAGCTCTTCGGTTTTACCTCTACGTTTGGTCTGCTTGGATGGTTCATTATCCTACTTTCGGGCTCTATCGCCATTGGTCTCCCGATGTTTGACTTGGGTATCCCTGGTTTCGATGCGTCGTCGCCTATCTTCTATGGTTGTGTTGGCGTTGGAGCATTCTTGATGCTTGTTTTGAACAATATCAAGCGTAACCCGCTCATTAACATTGGTGCGGGTCTCTGGGATGCATATAACAACATCACCGGCTTGTTGAGCGATGTATTGAGCTACATCCGTCTGTTTGCCATTGGTCTATCGGGTGGCGTGTTGGCTCAGGTGTTCAACTCGTTGGCTATGGGCCTTTCTGGCTTGTCGGAGGGTATCGGTGATTCAGCTTGGTATGTTGTTGCGTTGCAGATTGTTGCTGCCAGCATCATCCTTATCATCGGCCACGGCATCAACCTCTTTATGTCGGCCATATCGTCATTCGTTCACCCTATGCGTTTGACCTTCGTCGAGTTTTATAAAAATGCAGGTTTCGAGATGGGACAGCGTATCTTCGACCCTGTGCGTAAGATGAAATAAGTAAACAAATAATAATTAACAATTTAAAACTTTAACAATTATGAATGCAGGATTAATTTTGGCTTATTTGGGCGTTGTCCTAATGGTAGGTGTATCAGGTTTGGCTTCAGCCGTTGCAACAGCACGTTGCGGTATGGCAGCAGTAGGTGCTTTGAAGAAGAATAGCGGCGCCTTCGGTAGCTATATGATTCTCTCGGCTCTTCCCGGTTCTCAGGGTCTCTACGGTTTCGTAGGTTACTTTATGGTTAGCGGTCTCATCTCTGCTGAGATGCCTATGCTTACAGCTGTTGGTATCTTTGGTGCTGGTTTGTTGATGGCTATCGTTTGTTTGTCATCTGCTTTGTTCCAGGCCAAGGTTTGTGCTAATGGTATTGCCGCTATCGGTAATGGTAACGACGTTATGGGTAAGACTCTTATCCTCGCCGCTTTCCCCGAGCTCTACGCTATCTTGGGTGTTGCTGCAACATTCCTTATCTCGTCAGCTATTGCATACTAATTTCTTGTGATATTGGCGCGTTGGCGTCATATCCCTAAGAGTAGACCACCACGGGCTGTACGTTTAAGTACTATCCCGTGGTGGTCTCTCTTGTAATGTAACACTATCTCACCACTCTGCTTTGGTTGATTAGGGTAATTAATGAAATTAGGGAGTTTAAAGATTATGCTTTAGACTCCCTAATATCCTTAAAATCTCTAAATTCCCTAATTTCGCGCCCTTAGAACAGTGACTGCTCCTCTGTAGACCCATATACATAGCCGAGGTGCTTGTATGCCAACTCCGTAGCCTCGCGACCGCGTGGTGTGCGCTTGAGGAATCCCTCCTTTATGAGGAATGGCTCGTATACCTCCTCGATTGTTCCGGCCTCCTCACTCACGGCCGTAGCCACGGTGTTAAGACCTACCGGGCCACCGTTGAACTTCTCGATGATGGTGGCAAGAATCTTATTGTCCATCTGGTCTAAACCGCGCGAGTCGATATTGAGTGCCGCAAGTGCCACGCGCGTGATGTCTACGTCGATATGTCCCTCGCCCTCAACCATCGCAAAGTCGCGCACGCGGCGCAGTAGGGCATTGGCAATACGAGGCGTACCGCGAGAGCGTAGTGCAATCTCAAGGGCCGCATCGTCGTCAATCGAGATGTCGAGTATCGAGGCCGAACGTTTCACGATACCAGCCAATACAGGAGCATCGTAATACTCCAAGTGGCACTGAATACCGAAGCGGGCACGTAGGGGCGAGGTTAAAAGACCGCTACGTGTCGTTGCACCAACCAATGTGAAAGGTGCTAACTCAATCTGAATAGAACGAGCGGCAGGCCCCTTGTCCAATACGATATCGATTTTGTAGTCCTCCATTGCCGAGTAAAGATACTCCTCGACTATGGGGCTTAGACGGTGTATCTCGTCGATAAAGAGCACGTCGCCAGGGTTAAGATTTGTAAGCAAGCCTGCAAGGTCGCCAGGTTTGTCAAGCACAGGTCCCGACGTTACTCGCAACTGTGCCCCCATCTCGTTGGCGATGATGTTTGCTAATGTTGTCTTACCCAATCCCGGAGGGCCGTGCAGGAGTACGTGGTCTAGCGAGTCACCACGCATAAGCGCCGCCTTGATAAATATCTTGAGGTTGGCGACAATCTTGTCCTGACCTGCAAAGCTTTGCAGGGCTTGTGGGCGTATGCGCCCCTCGAACTCCTTGTCGATCTCAATATTTCGCATGTTTCTATCTACTCCCATAATGGAATGATTATATTCTTTTTTTGCAAAGATAATCTTTTCGTGCGAAATTAACAATACCTTGAGAAATTGAGAACGATTTTATGATTGTTATCACGTAGTGATAATCGCGACATATGTTTCATTAAGATTAAGATTAAATTAAATGTTGATTTATATTTTTTTCTTTTCAATTTATGTAGTACCTTTGTCCGTGCCTGAATGTCCGTTATTGGATATGAGGGCGAAATGATGATGTAATTAATTAAAATTTAATTATTAACATTTTTTACAAACTATTTAAAAACAACACATTATGGTAAACAAACTTTTCAAGTCCATCTTTGCTGTTGCAACAATCCTGGGTTCTGCACTCGGTTTTGTGGCATGTGAGGAGAAGGGTGAGGATTTGGTTGGCAATCCTACTGTGGAGGTTTCGGCCGCTACGCTGAACTTTACAAACCAGGAGGGTAGCCAGACTGTTGACGTAACCTCAAACGCAGAATGGAAGGTGGAGAATGGTGCCGATTGGGTCACTGTAACCCCCGCAGCTGGCAAGGGCGATGCTACTATCACTATCGCTGTTGCTATGAATGACACAGGTGCTATCCGTGAGGCTGTCATCAAGGTTCACGCACAGCATCCATCGTATGGTAACTTTGACACAAAGAAGATTACCGTATCGCAGTCAGCCACCGAGGAGCCTACCGTCGAGGAGGTACTTCTCTATGGCGATAACTTCGATGGCGAGGAGGCTACAAAGACCTATGGTTCGGGTTCATCGTGGCCCTATATCGATCAGTTCCCTCAGTTTGCTAATCCCGAGGGCCCTGCTTCAGAGAACGTAACATACACAGGTTCTGGTGTGTCGGTACGTGCTAACTCTACTTCGAACAGTAGCTACTCGGACTACGCTGGTTCTGGCTCGAACAACATTTTCTTTGGTGCTAACGCTTACTTCCAGGTAAACGGCATCGCGCTCGACGCATCGCAGGCAAGCTACAAGCTCACTTTCGGTTCGGAGAAGTATTCGCAGGATGGCGACAGCATCTTCAAGAACTCTGAGTTCCACGTAATGCTCTCGATGGATGGTTACGGCTGGTCGGAGATTGAGTACACATTTGCTGGTACTGAGGGTGGTCGTTGGAATGTTGCAACCGCTGAGTTCACACTCACCGAGGTTCCCGAGACTATCTACATTAAGTTCAACGCAAACGTTGCAAGCGTTTATCGCCTCGACGATGTTAAGCTCTTCGTAGGCAATGGTGGTCAGCAGGTAACGCTTACTCCCGGCGAGGCTCCCAAGCCCGCAGAGGAGGGTACTATCGCTGCAGCTATTGAGGCTGCTGATGGCACGTCAGTAAAGGTTAACGAGGCTACGGTTATCGCTATCTACAACCGCGGCTTCTTGATGGAGGATGCTACTGGTAAGCTCCTTGTTTATACCAACGCCACTGCTACCGTGAAGATTGGCGCAAAGGTATCTGTCGAGGGTACTGTAACGACTTATGGCGGCTTCAAGCAGTTTGCTGCCGTTAAGGACTCAAGCGACGCTTACGGTCCCGCTCCCGAGGTTACTGTTATCTCTGAGGGCTCGTTCACTCAGCCCACGCCCGAGAAGTTGGACGGTGCTGCAATGGATGCCTACCTTCTCTCTCCCGTAATCAAGTATGTTGAGTATACCGGCATCTTGACTATCAGCGGCTCATACTACAACGTTACTGTCCCTGGCGCACAGACTGCTGTTGGTTCAATCTCATATCCTATCGCTGGCACGGTTGACGCTGCCGATGGTCAGGAGATCGTAGTTCGTGGTTACACTATTGGTGTAAGCAGCTCGAAGTACGTGAACACTATGCTTGTTGAGTGTACGGCTCAGGGTGAGGCTCCCGAGATTGAGGTTAAGAAGGTGACTATCGCCGAGTTCTTGGCTGCTGCCGAGGACAACACTTGGTACGAGCTCACGGGCGTTATCGGTGAGGTTAAGAATGACAACTACGGTAACTTCTATATGAGTGATGATACTGCTACAACCTACGTTTATGGTCTCTATGACGAGAGCGGCAATAAGGTGTTTACATCGCTTGGTCTTAAGACGGGTGATACTATCACGCTCCGTGGCCGTCGTTCATCGCACAACGATGAGCCTCAGGTAGGTAGCGCGATCTACATCTCGCACGTTGCAGGTGAGGGTGGCCAGACTCCCGAACCTCCTGTAACCGAGGGTGTTTACGCTTCTGATGCTGCGTTCGTATGCGCAAAAGACGACTCTGCAAATGCAGTTTTCGGTCTTGGCGAGACTACCATCAATGGCAATGCTGCTACCGGTTTCAAACTCGGTACAAGTAAGAAGAGCGGTTACTTTAAGTCATCGGCTGTTGGTGTTGATGGTGACAAGTACCTCAATTTGTATGCTGTTGCTTGGAAGGGCAAGAGCGCAACTCTCTACTTCCGTGTTGATGGTGGTGCTGCTCAGTCTTTGACCCTCGCTGCTAACGATGGTGCTACAAATAATCCTCCATACGATGCTTTAAAGTTTGCTGACTCTGACCACTACTCAGTAAAGCTCACTGGCTTGAAGTCAACCTCTACTATCGAGTTCTCGACCGACGCTTCATTCTCTGTTGTTACGAATGAGACAAGCGGCCGTGCTATCGTTTGCGGTGTTAAGCTTACAGACGAGCCTCTTGGCAATCAGGGCGGTGGCACTACTCCCGAGCCAGAGCCATCAGTTGTTAAGGCTACCGTAGCAGAGTTCTTGGCTGCTGCTGAGGATTCTACAATCTACGAGCTTACTGGTGAGATTACACGTATGTACCGTGAGGATAACCCCAACGATACTCTCTACGGTAACTTCTACCTTAAGGATGCTACTGGCGAGGTACTCATCTATGGTCTTATGGACAAGGATGGCAACAAGTATTGGGAAACTTCGGGTGTGAAGATTGGCGATACTATCACCGTCCAGACAATCCGTACCTCATTCAACGGTACTCCTCAGGGTAAGAACGCAACCTATATCTCTCATACGTCTGGCAGCGGCGAGACTCCCGAGCCTACACCTGGCGATGTTGTAACAATCGCATCGGTATTGGCTCTTGGTGAGGGTGCTACAATCAATGGCACTATTGAGGCTACGGTTGTATCTAACTACGAGCTCAACAACCTCACCTCGAAGAAGGGTATGTACGTTCAGGACGAGACTGGCGCTTTGCAGTTCTACCTTGGTGCTAACCACGAGTTCGCTTTCGGTACAAAGGTTAAGATTGACCTTACCGGTGCAACGCTCGCCTCATACAATGGTGCTGTTCAGGTTAGTGGTCTTGCTTTGGATAAGATTACTGTCGTATCTACTGGTAATACCGTGACTGCTAAGACCGTATCAATGGCAGACTTCCTCGCTAACAAGTATGAGGGTCAGTACATCGCCCTTGATGGCGTTCAGGTTGCTGATGCAGACCTCTCTAAGACTTGGGTAATGGATGGCAAGCATACCTCGATTGCTATTGAGGATGCTGCTGGCAACAGCTTCGTTGTATTCTCATCGAAGTATGCATCTTACGGTGCAGAGACCGTAGCTCAGGGTTCTGGTACGTTGAAGGGTATCTCGTCGATCAACAACGGTAACTTGCAGATTATCTTTGCTCAGTCTTCTGACTACGCTGGCTTGACTGGTAACCGTTTGGGTGATGCTGGTGGCCAGGAGCCCGAGGACCCCGTAACTCCCGAGGGTTACGCTGGTCGTGACGACTTCAATACTATTGATTGGAACTCATCTTACACTGCTCGTCAGTCAACCGCTGGCTGGGTAGGTGAGTACTGCGCCGTTCAGTCGGGTGGTGCTAATGATGCAAACCCTGTATTTAACTCATTGCTTGGCGCTGATGAGAACACTCGTGCTTGGGTTATCAACGGAAGGACATCGCAGGTGGGTAAGATCACTTCACCTGTTATCTCAACAGGTTGTGGTACACTTACATTTAACTATGGTATCGCTTTTAGTGAGAAGAATGGTTACGACTTCAATGTGGATATCGTTCAGAATGGCGAGGTTGTTAAGACCTTCAATGTCGTAAATGCAGACAATACCAAGTTTGGTAAGTTTACTTTCTCGGAGGAGGTAAATGTTGCTGGCGACTTCCAGATTGTCATCACCAACAACTGTCCATCTGCTAATCCAGATAGTAACAAGGATCGTTACTCAATCTGGGATATTATGTGGACAGCACATAACTAATCTCAAATAAACTCTTTCGCCTTAAACCTCGGGTGGGGTAGTCCCTGCCCGAGGTATGGCGAGAGAATTTAGTCTACAAAAACAAATATATTAAGATGCAGCAAATTGTAAATAGGATAACATTTGCAATGATGACCATACTTATGGCGGTTGGTGTTGTTGGATGTGTGGATGATGGTGATGCGAAGATCGTGAGCGAGGCCTACTTGACAGCTACCGAGGTTGATGGTAGAAGTAAGAATTGCGCTGTGGTGCTCAGAGCACAACAGGGTACGTCGTACTCGGCAGCCATAACATCGGATGGCAACTGGGCAAGTTTTGCCAATAGCCAGACCATTCAAACAGATACAATGTCGGCCAGCGAGAAGGTTATATACATCTATTTTGATGTTAATCCGTCGGGTGTCGATCGTACGGCACGTGTGCAGGTGGAGTTTGCCGATGGTGTACGTTTCGATGGCAGCTTCACGCAGCATAGCTACGACTCAAGCATCGCTTTTAGTCGCGATTGGGCAGAGCTACCACTATGCTTAGCTGACGATAGATACATATATAACACGCACTATGGACAGCTTGGTACTAAGCATAATGCTCGAAACTATACATTCTGTTTCGACCCATCTGTGCGAGCCTCGTTATGGGTGGCCTATCCGCTTCATTCGGCACACATGTCGGGTAGCGGTAATCGTAACGACAGCTCGTTTGGCTATGACCCAACTGTGAGTACATCATCGCAGGCCAACCTTTTCAAGTCGTATAATGGTTGGTATGACCGAGGACATCAGCTGCCTGCCGCCGATAGAAAGTGCTCGCAGCAGATGATGGACCAGACCTTCTATGCAACGAATATGACACCGCAGCAGGGTAACTTCAACCAGAATAAGTGGGGCGTGTTGGAGGGGCGTGTGCGTAACATGGTATGTTCGGATACACTCTTTGTGGTAACTGGTGCATATTTCGATGGCGAGCACCATTCGTCGATAGATGCTTCAACTACAGATCGCTCTGGTAATCGTTGTCCTACGCCTACGCATTACTATAAGGCTCTACTTAGAACAAAGAAGGGAAATACGGGACGTAGAATTGATGAGATTGGCGATGCTACGCAGCTTAGAGCCATTGCTTTCTGGTTTGAACATGCAAATACGGGTGATGATACGAACATCAGCTCGGCTGACTGCATAACCATTGAGGAGCTTGAGCGTCGTACTGGCTTTGATTTCTTCCCTATGTTAAACGATGCCATTGAGGCTGAGGTCGAGTCAACAATAGAGCCATCGTTGTGGGGCGTACGTAACTAATGGCTCAAAACCTTAACTGAATTAATGAATTTAAAAAAGTGATAATATGAGAAGAAACATTTTGTTGCTATGCGTGGCAGTGCTTTCGGTCGCTACTTTATGGGCGCAAGATAAGCCATACACCGTAGTATTCTACAATCTTGAGAATCTTTTTGATATCTACAACGACCCTGAGACTCACGACGACGAGTTTACGCCTGAGGGTGTAAAGCAGTGGAACGAGATCAAGTATCAGAAGAAGCTCTCGAACACGGAGCGCGTGTTGTTCGATATTGCAGCAATACAGAAAGAGTATCCCATCGTTATTGGTGTGTCGGAGATTGAGAACCGCTCGGTATTGGAGGATCTTATCTCGCAGCCCAAGCTGAAGGGGGCAAACTACCGTATCTGTCACTATGACTCGCCTGATGCTCGTGGTGTGGATGTAGCGTTCCTATATCGTGCCGATGTATTCAAGCTCGAGGGCTCGGACAACATCAAACTCGAGGTAGAGGAGTTGCCCGACTTTCGTACGCGTGATCTTGTGGTTATGTGGGGTAATATCGAGGATGAGCCCTTTTACTTCCTCGTGTCGCACTGGCCATCACGTCTTGGTGGCAAGGAGGCGTCGCAGTTCAAACGCGATGCTTGTGCTAAGCAGATTCGTGAGATTAAGGACTCTCTACTTAAGGAGAATCCTGCAACGAAGGTCGTCGTTATGGGTGACTTTAACGACGATGCTACGGATGCCAGCATCGTAAAGACCATGGGTGCAAAGGGTAAGATTAAGGAACTTGAACTCGGAGACTTCTTTAATCCATACAATCAGATGCTTCGTGCTGGTCTTGGAACACTCGCATATCAGGACGCGTGGAACCTCTTTGATAACATCTGTGTTACGGAGAACCTCGTAAATGCAAAGGAGGGTACGTTGCGCCTCGTTAAGGGCAAGGGCATGAAGTATTGGGGAAACATATTCTCGCGCTCCTATATGCTCCAGCAGGAGGGTCAGTATAAGGGCTATCCGTTGCGTACGTTTGTGACGAACAACTTTCAGAACGGTTTTAGCGACCACTTCCCCGTATATATATACATAGGTAGGTAATAATTAATTCATACTTTTATGAGGAAATTTCTATTAACAATCTTTTGCGCTCTTCTAAGCCTTACGGCCTTTGCTCAGATAGGCGGTATGAAGGGTGTGGTTGTATCGCGCGATGGACGAACACCGATTCAAGGTGTTGCGCTCTTCGTGGATGGCGTGGCTGTCAATACAACGACCAATCAAGACGGTGAGTTCGTTATAGAGGGACTTGCCCCTGGCCAGTACCTGCTGCGCCTTGAGGCTTCCGATTTCGAGGATCTGGAGCTTATGGTACGCGTCAAGGAACTTGTTCACGATATGCAGTATGTTGTGATGGTGCCATCGACTATGATGACGGTTGATGACTCTGCATTCGCTGAGCTCGACTCGGACGTTGAGACAGCTGGTGACTCGCAGGCTCTGCCTACGTCGCTCTCGGCATCAAAGGATGTGTTCAACAACATCGCATCGTATCGTTTCTCGGAGATGCGCTTCAATGTGCGTGGCTACGACTCGCAGTACCAGGATGTATACCTTAACGGCATCCGCTTTAACGATGCACTCACGAGCTATGGCCCATGGTCGTTATGGAGCGGTCTGAACGATGCAACACGTAACCAGGAGGCTACAACGGGTCTCAAGATGTCGGACTATGGTCTTGGCGGCGTGGCTGGTACAACGAACATCAACGCTCGTGCCTCGCAGCTCCGCAAAGGATTCCGTGCCAGCGTAGTTAACTCTACGCAGCTCTACCGCTTCCGCGCAATGGTGAGCTACGCATCGGGTGCGTTGGATAACGGTTGGTCGTATGGCTTCACGCTCTCAACACGTCAGGGTGGTAATGGCTATGTTAATGGCGTATATTACAACGCTTATGGCTACTTCTTCTCAGCAGAGAAGGTCTTCAATTCACGTCACCGCTTGTCAGCAACCATCCTCGGTGCTCCTACGCAGCGTGGTGCTCAGCAGGCATCTACTCAGGAGGCTTATGACCTCTGGGGCGATAACTACTACAACCCCAATGTAGGTTTGCAGAATGGCGAGGAGCGCAATGCTCGCGTGCGTCGTATGCATGAGCCTATTGCTATGCTTAACTACAATTGGCAGATTTCTGAGAACACAAATCTCTCGGTGGCTACGTCGGTTCGTTTTGGTTTCAACGGCTACTCAGCACTCACTTGGTATAAGGGCGAGGATCCACGTCCCGACTACTATCGTAAGTTACCCTCATACTATGGCGACCGTTTGGAGCGTCGTATGATGCTTAATAATTTTGCTGAGGCTAACGATCTTACACCTCCATTCACTGAGACTGATATTGAGACAGATAAGGCAAAATACATTGAGTATTACAATAACTGGGATGGCTATATTGACTTTGACGGCCTTATCCAGGATAATATGATGGGTGACAAGGATGTTGAGAAGTATGGTGAGGGTCATCGTTCGGTTGCTATGATTGAGGAGCGCCATACCGACCAGATTGATTATAATTTTGCAGCACAGCTTGGCCATATCTTCCGTAATGGCACGAAGCTTACGGCTGGTCTTCGTGCGCGAGTGAACCGCACGGAGTATTATAGCACGGTCAAGGATCTCCTTGGTGGTGATTATTGGCTCGATGTTGATAAGTTTGCTGAGCGTGACTTTGGCAACAACGTTGAGTCGTATCAGAATAACATGGCCTACTATCGCGAGCATGGTCAGGCTCAGACTGTCCGCGAGGGCGATAAGTATGGCTACGACTACTACGCACACGTGCGTCAGGGACAGTTGTGGGCCATGTATGAGTTCTCGGTAGGTGGTTTTTCGGCAAATGTAGGTGCTGAGGTGGGTCTGTCGAGCATTTGGCGAGAGGGTCTCTGGGAGAAGGGTTTGTTTCAGAATGCTAATGCTGGTGGTGACCGCGGTAAGACATCGCTTGGTAACTCTGATAAGATAAATAACTTTACGTATAAGGTTAAGGCTAACCTATCATACCAGTTCTCTGGTGCTCATAGTATCGACCTTAACGCTACGGCAATGCAGAACGCACCTATGTTCAACAATGCCTTCGTTTCGGCACGTACACGTAACCAGATTACCCCTGGACTCGAGGCTGAGAAGATCTATGGTGTGGACTTTAGCTACAACTTGCGTCTTCCATGGATTCGCGCTCGACTCTCGGCATACTATACTTCGATGCAGGATCAGTCGAAGGTTATCTCGTTTTACGACGATACACAGAGCTCGTTCACGAACTTCGCAATGTCGGGCATCGACAAGCGATATATGGGCGTTGAGCTTGGCTTGAATGTGCCTATTGCGTGGGGACTCTCGCTTAATGGTGCTGTGAGCTATGGTGACTATGTCTATACATCGAATCCTAAGTTTACGCAGATGATCGACAACTCGGCAACGGATGTCGTTAATAGCGTGGTTAACTGGAAGGGTATGAAGGTGGAGAGCACACCGCAGACAGCCATAAACGTAGGTCTTAACTTCCGTGGCCCCAAGAACTGGTTTGCATCGGTTGACTTCAACTACTACGACCGTTTGTACCTATCGATGAACCCGATGTATCGTACACAATACCTCGCTCAGGAGCTTATGCGTATCTATGACTTCCAGAACCTTGAGTCTGGCCGCCAGAAGGCTTACGTCGTTGATATCATCGACGGCATCCGTGCTCAGGAGGAGTTAGGTAATGCATATACGCTAAGTGCAAGCATCGGTAAGAACTGGTATATTAAGTATAAGTACACGCTTGGCTTCAGCCTTCAGGTGAACAACATCCTCAATAACCAGACAATACGTACGGGTGGTTACGAGCAGATGCGTCTGAATAAGATCTCGGATCCCGTTATCTTCCCGAATGCTGAGGGTGGTGCGTCGATTGTGACTATTCCTACGACATATTCGCGCTTCGATTCGAAGTATTTCTATATGACAGGTCTTAATTACTATCTAAATATTTACTTTAGATTCTAATGGCTAAATATATGATGACTATGAAACTAAATAAAATTTTTGTATTGGTGGCCATCGCTTTCTTAGCCGTTGGCTGTTATGAAAAGCACGAGATGGTTGCTCCTCGCGAGTTGTATACCGATAACTCGTTTGAGGCTATGTTTCCCGAGGCTGAACATATCACCATCGCGGAGCTTAAGCATGCGTTCGGTACGATTAGTAATACTGGCGTTAATAGCGGCTGGAACAATACTATCTATAAACTTATTGGCGAGGATATATTCGTGGACCACGATGTCTATATTAAGGGTAAGGTTACCACGGATGACGATCAGGGTAACGTCTATAAGTCGCTCTTTATTCAGGATGAAACATCGGGAATTGAGCTTAAGTTGAATAACAATGTAGGTCTTCGCTACAAGAAGGGTTCGTGGGTATATGTGCGTCTTACGGGACTGTATCTCGGCAACTATCGCATGATGCTCTCGCTTGGCGGTGCCCCCTCGGAGTCGTACAATAAGGCTGGTGAGCATAAGTATTATGCTAACTCTAATATCGAACTGCAGGAGATTATTGATCAGTACGTATTCCCAGGCGAGATGGCTGAGGATGGATTGCGCGTAGGTACGTATGAGCAGTGGAAGAACGACCCTACGAGTGTGGATATCATCACAGTTACTCCCGAGAACTATGTAGAGGTATTCTCTCCCAAGAAGATTAAGATGGAGGGCAAGATCTATGGCGTTGATACCGATATGGTAGATGACAAGGGTAATCCACTTCGTGTGTTCGAAATGTCGCAGCGTGAGTTTATGTTTGGCCGTCTTATGCGATTCGAGGGCCTTGAGTGCCGCTATGCAGGTGTTCCTAATCAGGATGGCGTAACTAACCCTGCGCTTAAGAGCGGTTCGTTTGAGAATATCTATCCAAGCTGGCTCTATACCGACCCTCGTCCTACGGTCTCTAAACCATGGTATCACTGGGCATTCAAGGAGGAGATTACAGGTCGTAGCCTATATGGCTCTGTGCTCTTTACCTACAACCCTTCTGCAACAGTATGTTCAGAGAATGGTGTCTATGCACTGCGTACCAGTGGCTACTCGCGCTTTGCGCGTCGTAACGTATGTAAGGATGGCGAGAAGGCAACCATCACGGCCATCTACGGCATCTACGCTCAGCGCTCGGACTACGCTGGCAATGCTGATGACTATGCTTCGTACCAGTTGACCATCAGTAGCTTCTCGGATATAGAGTTTGAAAATGGCGAGGATGCTCTGCTTACTGATGAGCAGGTTGCGGCACTCACCACCGAAGATATGAAGACTGTGCCCTGGATTGATGAGGAGGGTGAGTCGGAGATGTAATTTGTTGTGATAAGAGGTCATCTTCGACCCATCCCTAAAAGTATGAGTCCTCGGGATAGTACATAACGTACAGCCCGAGGACTCCTCTTTTCAAATATTAATATAAATTCCCTAATCTCTCTATGTGTTTTTGCGATATTTACTCGCTAAGCTCTAACCAACGTAGCTCCTTCTCGTCTATAAGGGCGATAATCTCCTCGATGCGCTTCGATGCCACGGTGAGGCGGTCGTAGGGTAGTGTGCCCGAGGATAACTCACTCTCAAGTGCCGTACGCTCGTCGCCAAGTCGCTGAAGGTCGGCTTCGAGCTGCTCCAACTCACGTTGCTCCTTGAACGACAACTTACGCTTATCGCGCACCTGTTGCGGTTTAGCCTTGGGCGCGGCATTGCTGCGCTGCTCGTTACGCTCCGTAGCCTCGCGCTCGCGTATATACTCGCGGTACTCGCTATACTGACCAACGAAATCCTTGATACGGCCATTACCCTCGAATACGAAGAGGTGGTCTACGCACTTGTCGAGGAAGTAGCGGTCGTGAGATACGATGATAAGACACCCCTTGAACTCGTGTAGGTACTCCTCGAGAACGTTGAGCGTCATGATGTCGAGGTCATTAGTCGGCTCATCGAGAATAAGCATATTGGGGTTGCGCATAAGCACTGTGAGGAGGTACAAACGGCGCTGCTCACCACCGCTGAGGATGTCCACACGCTTATTGAAACTCTCGTGCGGGAAGAGGAAACGATTGAGATATGTGGTAGCTGATATGCTATGTCCATCGGACGACTTGACAATCTCGGCAATCTCCTGTACACATTCAAGCACGGTTTGTCCCGGCTTAAAACTTATGCCACGCTGTGAGTAGTAACCAATATTTAGCGTTTCGCCAAGCTCAATAATGCCTGAATCAGGCTGAAAATTACCTGAGATAAGATTTAGAAATGTGCTCTTACCCACGCCATTACGTCCAACTATACCAACACGCTCGCCTCGGCTAAACTTGTACGAGAAACTATCGAGCATCTTGCGCTCGCCAAACGATAGACTAACATCTGTGCAGTCAATAATCTTGCGTCCAAGGCGTGAGGTGGCAACATCAATCTCAACATTCTGTGTGCCGAGACTTACGGATGCTTTATCCTTGAGGTCATAAAAGGCATTGATGCGATAGCGAGCCTTGCCTGTACGTGCCTGTGGTGTACTACGTATCCACTCAAGCTCACGGCGTAGTAGGTTGCGCGACTTGTCTATCTCGGCCTGCATATTCAGGTATCGCTCCTCGCGCTTTTCGAGATACTCGGTATAGTTGCCACGGTACGTATATAGCTTGCCGCGGTCTATCTCCATGATCGTATTACATACGCGGTCGAGAAAGTAGCGGTCGTGTGTAACCATAAGTAGCGTGCAACGTGAACGTTGTAGGTAGCCCTCAAGGTACTCAATGATATCAATATCGAGGTGATTTGTGGGCTCGTCCATGATAAGGAACTCGGCATTCTGCAATATCATGCATGCCAAGGCCACACGCTTAGCCTCGCCACCCGATAACTCGCCCATAGGCTGGTCGATGCGTTCAATCTTAAGCGACGATAGCACTTGGCGGATATTCTGCTCCATGCTCCAAGCTCCCGATGCATCCATTGCGGCAATAGCTCTTTCAAGGCGCTGCTGGTCGCCCGAAACAAGCGCTGCTTCGTACTCGCCAATCTCAGGTGATAGGTGGCCCATGCGCGAATATACCTCGTCGAAGATTGTTTGCTTAGGGTCAAACGTGGTATTCTGGTCGAGGAATGCTACGCGGATATCCTTCATAAACTTTACCTCTCCACCGCGGTCGGAGTGTTCAACGCCGGCAAGAATCTTTAGCAATGACGACTTGCCGGTGCCGTTAGGGGCAACAAGAGCAATCTTATCGCCCTCGTTTATGTTGAAGCTTATACCCTCAAAAAGGGTGCGGTCACCATAGGACTTTGAGATATTTTCTACTTGAAGGTAACTTGCCATAAAGTAGATAGTTATAATGTGTTAGTTAAATCTAAATTCAGGTCGTATGCCAAACGCTCACCACTGGTATAGTAGATGATGCCTACGTACTTAAAACCGAGCTTTTCAAGCATACGTAACATCCTGATATTCCCTCGATGTGTGTCGATGCGAAATGCCGACATTCCAGCCTTACGAGCACTTTCTGCTGCATGGCTCATTAGCTCGATGGCTACGCCTTTACGACGTGCGTGCCGTGCAACGCATAGGCGGTGAACGACGACATACTCCTTAGAAGTGTTCCACTGCTCTGTGGGAATCTGGTTGTATGCCTCCTCACCATTAAGCACAATAGCTACATAGCCCTCAACCTCGTCACTATCACTATAGAGGACAAAGCCGACACCTTTGGCGATATCATCCATGATGACATCCCTCGATGGGTAACCATCCTGCCATTGGTCGATGCCTAAATCGCGTAATGACAATTGAGCATCGTTCACGATGCTCAATATGGCATTTATATCATCTGTTGTGGCTTGGCGGATCATCGGCGACGTGATATCTCTCTAATTTTACGGTGAATGATAAATACGTTAAATGTGACTATAATAGCCGTAAGTGCAAGGCCAAAGAGTATTGCCGAAATAGGTGTGGCCGAAAATTTAAACCCGGCAATCTCCGATATATAGCTCATATACTTACCTTGTAATAGCCATACGACAACAACGCTGAGAGCATAGACCGATAGATTTAGTACAAGGGTCATAAGGTTGTATGGCATGGCAACGTACGAAGGCTTGTGACCGATGAGTACAAGATTCTCGAGCTTCGTGATGTTCTTCTGCAATATAAGAAAAATGCTCAGTGTCAATATTATTATCGACAAGATGCTGAAAATAATACCAATACCTATGATTACCGCAACACTTGCTTTAAGTATGAATAGAGCCTTACTACTCTCAGCAGGCTTATCCTCTGCTGCGTATCCATGCTCTTGGAGATAGTTCATTACCTCTGGAGCTCCGGGGTTTTCTACCTCGAGGATTAGGCGTGTAGGTTCACTCTCTTTTGCTGCTGCATAGTGTCCATTCGCCCATGTCATAAACTCCATGGGGACAAGTATTGTGTTCAGTCTGTCAGAAAATCCAACAACGCGACCAGTGTAGTCATGCCTCATACCATCGCCGCTAATGCGTATTCCAAGCTCTATACGCTTGATCATATCCTCGGTAATCTGAGGTAACTTCTGTGTTTGGCTAAAGCCGAAGTTGTAGAGGTTTAGGTAGTTACGCGGAAGGATAATTGGGATAGTTGTGCTGCCAGGCTTAAAGTGCCAATCGCGGCTGGTAACGTCGATAAAACTATCTGGGACAGCCTCGAAGAACATCATCGTCGAGAGGCGGCGGCCGTTAAACATGACACTGCCACTGACCTCAAATTGTGATGCGGCAAATTGACCGAGGTCGACGACAAACTCTTGCTGCTTAAAGTCTGCAATGTCATCGTCGCTAAACGTTGGAGCGCCAATGCCAACACGCTCAACTGGGCGTGTGACAATCATATACTCATTGCCGATAAGTGACTTTTCACCATCGAGCATAGGTCTTACATCGCTATAGATCTGCACGCCAGCCAATATTACGGCCATGCCTATAAGGTTGGCTACGAAGAATACGGCCAATTCGAAGATGCTGATATGCTTGCGCAGAAGCTTCCATATTAGTCTCATAGGCGCAAATATTTATCGTACTCAATATTCATATGCTTGCCAATAGATGTGGCAATGATGCCAGCACCCTGGCGCTCAGCCTCGCGCAGGATAATGTCACGCATTATATCGCTATTGCGGTCGTCGAGGTGCGAGATGGGCTCGTCAAGAAGTATGAAGCTGAAGGGTTGGCACAGGGCTCTGATGAGTGCAACACGCTGCTGCTGGCCGTAGGACATCTTGTCGATACGCGAGTGGAGTTTGTCGCCTATGCCCAACTCCTCGAACCATTCAGTGATGGTGTTAAGGGACTGTGTGCGGGTGATATTATTCTTGATCTCTACATTTTCTATTGCAGTAAGCTCGCCAAAGAGCTTGAGATCTTGAAATAGTATGCTAATGTGCGTCTGTCGTATGTCGCACCAGCGGCTGGTTGAGAAGCGTGCAATGTTTTCGTCGTTGAACAGTATGTCGCCACGATAGTCGACTCGCTGACCATAGAGGTAACTGCATAACGATGACTTGCCCGTGCCCGATTCCGCTTCGATAAGGTATCGCTTGCCACGCTCCAACGTAAGTTCTGTATGCCATACATCAGAACGGAGATCCTCGCGTGTGGCGAAGATCTCAGGTACGACGTTAGATAGTTTGATGTTATTCACTGTAGATCAGGTATTACATGTTTGCAAACAACTCTCGCACGATGATTGGCATAACTATATCGGCAATCTGCTGCAAGGCGTTGGTTTGCTTGTCGTCAAGCACGATGACTAACTCTCCAGCGGTGGGTGCAGATTGTGACATATATACATAATCACAGATGTCGACAAACTTGTTATAAACATCGGCAGACTCGCTGTCCATGTCGCTAACGAGTGCCTGGTTAGCAGCAGCGATATAGCTACAATTCATTAGGTTCTCCACGTCAACTACAAGGTATCCGTATGACTCCTCTACATCGTTGAACCACGCTGCCGTGTCAGCAGACTCGGTGCGTACGACATAGGGTGAGTTGATGCCCGCGTGGAATACATTGTCATCCTGACCGAGGGTGATATTAAAGCCACCAAAGCCCCCAGAGTAGTGCGTGCTATCCTGACGACGGAGGAAGCTGCCAGCAAACTGACCGAGGTTCGAAATGATGTACTCATCCTTGACATCCACCATGATAGTGGCAGCAGCGTTCTTCAATCCAGCTCGACCGTAGTAACTTTTATAACTGCCCTCAAGATTCTCAACGGCGATAGTTAGGTCACCATCAATGCTCTTGAAGACATCGCGCGCAACGGCGATAACCATGTTAATATCATTGGTGTTGTACTCTGATTCGAGGAAATAGCTACTCTGGAGGAAGAGGTCGGCAAACTCGACAAACTTCTCGCCATTAAGACCGAGGTTTGCAACGATAGGAGCTGTTGCATCGATATAGCTGAGGTGTTTATTATTTACAAGCTTAGTTATATCCTTGGTTGGTAGAGAATCAGTCTCTGGAGAGTAAGTGTCGATGGTGGCGCGACCTGCGTCGAACGTCAAGGCCACTATGCCGTATGAGTTTTCGTTGGTGTACTGCGCAAAATCATCGAACTGAGTAAGGACAGCGTCAATTTCCTCAATCTTACGGGTATAGTAGTATGCGCCATCGGGGTCGGTCTCGATAAGTTTAAGGCTCTCGGCCTTCTGTTCCTCAAGCTTATCGCGTGTGTTCTCCAATATCTTGCCAAAGTGAACGTAAGTGGCAATGTCAGCATCGCCAAAAAGCGATAGGTCGGTCAATGGACGCTGGAGTGCATCGATAAGGACATCGTTCAGTGCCTCGCCATACTCGTTAAAGACAACTGCAAGGCGTGAGGTGTTGTAGCCAAGCATAAAGCCATCGAGCTCCACAATGCGATCATCGCCGTTACGCTGGATATTTATGGGGAGGCTATTGTTTTTTGTGCCAAGGTATGATAGAAGCTCGATACTCTTATCAACCTTCTCGATATCTGCAACTTCGATGATAACTACGCCATTATCCTTGGCATCAACATAACCATATGCTGGCTGCTTGATGTTGAGTCCCGATGCGCTAAAGTCTGTAATGATGGCAGTAGCATGGTCGGCCATTGCCTTATCCTCAATATTGGCAGAGGCCATCGATGCAAGCATCTTACGGTTATTGGCATCAAAGTAGCGGTCAAAGGCCCCCTTCGTAGCTAACTGCTCAAGGTTGATGTAGCCGAAATATGGCTCGTTGATCTCGGCGCGGCCAGGCTCCTTGTCCTTAGAGCATGGACAGAAAATCATAAATGCCGCAACTGCAAAAGCAACAATTGCGATAATAACTATCAGAGTGATTGAGCTCTTCTTTTTCATCTCTATATCCTGTTTGTGTTTATGTTCGTAAAGTATGAATCGTACTTTGTCGTGGTAAAATTACGTATCGTGAGTACAACGACACAAATATAGAAAATATTTTTCAAATATGGGATAGCTCGCCTGCTTTTATTACTAATAAGTATCTATACCTATTTGTATTCACGAAAAAAAGATTAAATTTGCACGATTAATATTATTGCGGCAATAACATAAACTTAAATATGAAAAATTTCAAGCCCACAAACTACACTTTGAAGTGCGTAGCTACTAATCGCGAGTTTAACGATAGTGGCTGGATTTTGGATGATGCAGAGTGCAAATCACCGTCGCTCGTGCGTGCTCAGTATGAGAAGAAACAGATCGAGGTTAAGTCTGATGACTACGGATTTTATAAGTTCTGCGACTGGTTGCCCGTGAAGAGGGTATTGCAGGGATCGTCTGCACCCGTAACATATAAGAGCGAGGCATTGGCTAAGCACTTAGGCTTGGAGAACCTTTGGATCACACTCAATGGATACTGTCCACAGCGAGGCGTTAAGATGTCTACATGCTCGTTTAAAGAGACTGAGGCATATAGCGTATGTGCTCGTATCGATGAGAACGAGGAGCGCGTATTGGTTGTAGCTTCGGCTGGTAATACAGCACGCGCCTTCGCTCGTGTATGCTCGGACAATAATATAAAGCTACTTCTTGCTGTTCCAGCGGATAATCTTGATGCTCTGTGGTTTACTGAGCCTATTAACGACTGCGTTAAGCTAATTGCTTGTGACAAGGGTGGTGACTATTTTGATGCTATCAACCTGTCGAACCTCGCACTTAAGTCGTCTAAGTTCTATGCCGAGGGTGGTGCAAAGAATATCGCTCGACGTGACGGTATGTCGACGACAGTAATCTCGGCAGTGACTACCATTGGTCGTATTCCCGATTACTACTTCCAGGCAGTTGGTAGTGGTACGGGTGCTATTGCTGCATGGGAGGCTAATATGCGCTTTGTGGAGGATGGTCGCTTTGGTAACAATCTTATGCGCTTGATGGTGTCGCAGAACGCACCGTTTGTTCCTATGTACGACGCTTGGCGTGCCGACTCACGCGAGATGTTGGAGTACGATGCAAAGAAGGCTCGTCGTGATGCAGAGCTTATCGATGCTAAAGTGCTGTCAAATCGCAAGCCACCATATGGCTTGGCTGGCGGCTTATACGATGCGCTCAAGGCAACAAATGGTGATATTATGGTTGCTACAAATGCTCAGTCGCGCCGTGCATGCAAGCTCTTCAAGGAGTTGGAGGGTATCGATATTTATCCTGCTCCCGGCGTTGCGTTGGCTTCGCTGATTAAGATGGTGGAGGCAGGAACAATCGAGAAGGATGCTTGCATTATGCTTAACATCACTGGAGCTGGCGAGGAGGCTGCGAAGAGGAATCGCGAGATTTTCTATCTTAAGCCAAGTAAGGTATTCTCGCTTACGCCTAATGTTGACGAGGTAGTAAGTTTCGTAGAGACACTCTTTTAATCTTAATCAGTTATAGTTATGCTTTATCCATTAAAGTTTAAACCACGTGTCAAGGAGCGTATCTGGGGTGGCCAGGCAATTCTTAAGAAAAAGGGTAAGACAGTTGCGCGCCTATCGAAGGATAAGCTCTATGGCGAGAGTTGGGATCTGTCGTCGGTTAAGGGTGATGTGTCGGTAGTGGCAAATGGCTTTCTTAAGGGAAACAATCTCGAGGAGATTATCGAGGTATATATGGGCGAACTTGTTGGCGAGGAGAACTTCGAGAAGTACGGCTTGGAGTTTCCGCTGCTTGTGAAGTATCTCGATTGCAACGATAAGCTCTCGGTGCAGGTGCATCCTAACGATGAACTTGCTGAGGAGCGCCACAATAGCTTTGGTAAGACTGAGGCGTGGTATGTGGTTGACTGTAAGCCAGGTGCTGCAATATACCTCGGCTTCAAGAACTTGGAACTAACGCGTGAGGAGTATATCGCGGCCGTTGCTGAGTCACGCCTCGAGGAGCTATTAAATAGAGTGGAAGTTAAGCCAGGTGATGTATTCTTCATCCCTGCAGGCACGGTTCATGCTTTAGGTGCAGGTATCGAGGTTGTGGAGGTACAGCAGACATCCGATGTAACCTATCGTATCTATGACTGGGATAGGGTAGATGCTTCGGGTAATGGTCGTGAGTTACATACAGCGTTGGCTGTTGATGCCATTGACTTCGAGGCTGATGCCGAGTTGTTGCATCGTAAATATGAGCTAACGAAGGGTGGCGCAGCTACGGTTATCGAGTCAAGCTACTTCACGATGACGCTGCACGACGTTGATGGCGAGAAACTCTTGGATCGTGCATCGCTCGACTCGTTTATAATCTACATTGCACTGAATGGCTCGGCACAGGTCATCGCCGATGGCGTGGAGGAGAGCCTCGAGGAGGGTGAAGTAATGCTTATCCCAGCCGAGGTTTCGGAGATCGAGATCAATGGCAATGCCAAGCTAATGGAGGTATATATATCAAAGTAGCGAGTGTATGATGCCACAGATGGCCATAATATGCGAGAATACGCTGAGCTCGATGGCTCTGCGTAGTCTGCTGTCGGATATGGTGTCAGGAATTGAAGTGGTATGTTATAATAGTGTGGAGGAGTTCCGTGTGAGCGGAGCTCCTGTTGCACACTTTTTTGTCTCGGCAAATATTCTGTTTCATAATGCCGAGATGTTCCAACCATACATGCGACGTACGATAGTTATTGTCGAGGGTGAGGCCTCGCCGTTTGTGCAGTCTGGATTTCATACGATTGATGCAACTGCATCGGAGCAACACATCGTACGCTCTATTCTCAAGATTCACAGCATGGGTCACCCCTCGGGGCAGCATCCCAATATACATGGCGAAGCGGAGCAGTCCACGCCACAGCTCCTATCGGCAAGGGAGCGAGATGTCCTTGCATTAGTGGTTAAGGGGTATATTAACAAGGAGATTGCCGATGCATTGAATATATCATTGGCAACGGTTATTTTCCACCGCAATAATATCTCCGATAAGCTTCAGACACGATCTATCGGCAGGCTAACAATATATGCCGTACTTAATAATATCGTACAACTATCTGAGATATAGCCTTTGGTCGCGATAGTTTCGTTACCAGTCGTTATCGTTTACCGATGTCTCGAAGAGTACGAACATCGAGGTGAAGTTATAATCCAAGAAATCAACCAAGCGATAGTATCTGTTATCCTCAGCCTTACGAGAGTAAGGATATAGAAGGTTGGCAAAGGGTGCGTATGTCTTCTCCGTTACAAATGAAAGACTATATATTCCCAATGACGAGCCTCGTTCGGCCTTATATTGTATTTGCGAAACTGTTACCTTGTAGCGGCCGTCCTTAAACTCATAGCTGATGATGCCCTTCCAGTGTGCCTGTTTAATGCCCCAAGGTCGTCCGAGGTGGTCACGGATGAAACCGTGCTCGATAATGCCACCTATAATTGTATTTTCTGTCTCGTAGATGACATTTGCCATACGTTTGCGGGCGGCTATCTTAAGCTCCTTATGTGAAATACTGCTCTTGACAACACGCGACCATACGATGTTACCCTCGCCCATTAGCGTTATGCTCTGCTGAATATCTTCACGAAGAAAGTCTATCTCCTGAGAGTGGTCATAGCGTGAGCCATCGCCGAAGTGTGCGCGAAACGCCTTTCGGCCATACTTATTCTGCCACGCTTTGCGTGTGAGCCACTGACCATCACTATCGGAATATAGAAGGTCATTGTTTATATTCTTGAGCACCTTATAATCCTGAGCATCTGTTGCAAGAGCGCCGAGGAGTATCATTACAGCGATAAGCAAGCACCGTTTCATCTTTGACAGTGTTTTAATTAAACGAATGTAGGGTATTATGTATCAAGCACAATACCCTACAAAGATAATATTTATTTCCAAACATTACAATATCATCGCTTAGAATAGGTAGCCAGTGTTGATGTAGAAGGCACCTTTGCCATCTTGATTCTTGATTACTGGATTGCTGCTAAAGCGGCTGATGGGCAGACCATACTCAAACGCTACGATGAAGTTCTGGTTCATGATGAAGCGAAGACCAGCACCCACGGTGATATGCGGACGGTCTGTATCGGCACCCTCGGTCATATATGCATCATACTCGGCGCGGTACATCTCGTCGCCACGGAACGTCATATCGCGTCCCTTTGTAACCATCGTACCATCGCTAAAGAGACTAAGACCGAAGGCAATATTCTGTTTCCAGAGAGGGAAACTCACAAAACGCCAGCGTAGCTCAGCGTTGTATGATGCCATATCGAGACCCTGTACGCGGTTACGCATAATACCTCGTATGGTGCGGTAGCCTCCCATACCATCACGGTCGTAGGCCTGACCTACGGTGGTAATAAACGGCAGGATGTAGTATGGAGCATCCTTGCCGAAGGTGCCCTCGTAGTTGAGACGATAGGCAAACGTAAGGATGTCGTTCTTCACGATAGGTACATAGTGACGGAACGTGAGCGAGTATTTGTAGTAGGGATTTGTTGTGCCGAGCCACTTGGGAGCGATTATAACGTGCCCCTCAGCCCAGATGCCGCGCGAGGGAGCACCCTCCTTATCGCGTGTGTCAAAGAGTAGACCAAGACGCACGGTGCTGTTGATGCCTCCCCATGCCTCATCCTCAGAGATAAGACCCCAACGACGATACATATCGAAGATTGTTGACTCGTAGCGTGGGTCAGCAGGGTCGGTTGGGAACTTTTTATTGTCGTCCTTACCTTTGTTAATCTTGTCGAAATTTAGAGCACCCTCATTATTGTAGCCCTGGTCGAAGTAGCTGAAGTGGTAGCCTGCCTCCCAGAAAAATTTCTTATCCCAGATGTTACCCACAAAGTCGGTCTTGGCAAGCACCTGAAGACGCTGCAAACGGTACTTAGGGGTGTATATAAAGTTATCGGGATTCTTCTTATCCTTACCTAAGGCAACCATATCTGCATCATAGTGCGACATATATCCATTGAAACCGTAGAAGTCCATAGCCTTATCATTGGTAAATGTGACGGCTGAAGACCAGCGTACCCCAGGGATAAGCGTCTTGTTGTCGTACCAAAAGATCGCCTGCATCGAACCCTTGGTAAACCAAGAGGCTTCTATATACATGTGTGACATGGGGTTAGGGTATGTCGAACCATCGCCGTAGTTGTATATGTTGAGCAGTGCTCCAAGCTGGAATCCCTTGTCGGCATCGAAGGCTACGGCGGGAAGAGGACCAAAGTTATAACCTGTCTTGGTGATCTCCTTCTTCTCTTGTGCAGATACTGCAATTGTGAGTATTAGGCTGAGTGTGAGTAGTAAAAATCTCTTCATATAGTCTAAATTATAGTTTCTATTTGTTGGTTAGGATAGAGCGTATCTCGCGATACTTGGCGCGTAGTTCACGGTTAAGCATGAGTTTAATATCGGAGCGCATAAGGCGCACCAATCGCCACGTCTCGTGTGCAATGATAGGTGCTGGTAGCAGCAGTAGAGTAATAGGCAGAGCCCACTGCCACGGCAGCACGATATATGCAATGATGGAGTAGATAACCATGAGTAATGGCCAGAGTACCAGATTCAGAAGATAGCGTACCGAATTACGGAATGCTGGATCCTTGAGCTTGGTAAATAAGAATTCCGATAGCCCCTTGATTGGTAGCGTGAGTACTGAGGCGAGGATGTTGTAGGGTAGTGTCGCTATCATGAATAGTGTCATGAGAAGGCGCGATAGCAACGGATACTTTACGGATACTGACGAGAGGCTTATGCGCTCCTTATGGCGCATGGCCGATGCCTCGCGGCCGAGTAGTAGTAGGCGTGAAGCAATGGCAGGCTGCTCCTCCTTAAGTCGCGATAGTTGACAAAGTGTTAGCTTATTAGCCGCAAAGTGAGCCTCTAAACCACGAGGTCTAACACTACTTGTTCCCCCCCCCTTGATATTGCGCACCTGACGCTTAACCACGGCGGCGCATATCTCGTAAGTGGCATCGTAGTCCTCATCGTCGGGGATGTAGAATATTGTGCGCTTCATGCGCTCGTCAAGGATAGCTCGCATCTCGGTCATCTGCTCTGGCTCGGTGATGTCGCTATGATTAAGGCGGAACTCACCGACGTTGATGGGCTCACCAATCTCGATGCGGACGGTTGAACGAAAACGGAAGAAGTTGCCGTAACGCAGGCCTACGGGAACGATATATAGCGGCGTGTCGGGCATAAGCTCCTCGGCCTGGAAGGCAATGCGAAAGATGCCCTTTGAGAGGGGTAGTGATGAATACTTAGCCTGATGTGTACCCTCGGGGAAGATGCAGAATGGTACGCGGTCGCGCAGTACATCAACGGCTTTTTCTATCGTTTCGTTATTCTTGCGTACCTCCTCCATGCCGTCACGCATACGCATAATGGGCATAATCTTGAGGAAACGAAGTATCTTGGCAAACGTTGGGTTTTTGAAGATGTCGGCGCGAGCAACAAAGACCTTAGCCTTGCGATCCATGGCAAGGATGACAAGGGCATCCATAAGGGCGTTGGTGTGGTTCGGAGCGTAGATAATGGCTCCATCGGCGGGTATATTCTCCCTGCCTACGTAGCTTATGGTGCGGTAGGATAGCTTGAGCACTGCGTCAACATAGTGGCGCAGGAAACTATATAGCGGGTCGTAGTCCTGTATCTTGCGTTGCTGTGCCATAGGCTATTATACGAGCTTACTACGACGGAATGCCGAGGCTACGATGAGTCCCGAAACAATGTGCCATACGCCCCAGAGAGCAGTGATAAGCACCATGCCACCATTGTGACTCCATGTCTCGGGAGGGAAGATTGCGGGGTTGAATAATAACGTGAGGCCGAGGCCTGAGTTCTGGATACCTACTTCGATGGTGAGCGAACGGCGATCAATTGCAGACATGCGCAAAAGCGTAGCTCCGAAATATCCTGTCCCGAGGGCTGTGGCGTTGTGAAGGATAACGAAGGTTAGAATCACGAGGATACTCCAGTAGACGCTTGGATCAAGGGCTGTAAGTACCTGTTTTAGTGACACTATCACCATGCCCAAGAAGAGTAGGATAGAGAGTATCTGCAATGGTTTCATAATCTTCTCAGCAGCCTTAGGCAGGTAGTGCGAGAAGACCATGCCGAGGATGATGGGCACACCCAAGATAAGCAATATCTGGTAGAGCATATCCGCGAATGGTATCTCGAGTGTGGGTATGTCGTTGTGTAGCGTAGCAAAACGGCTGTACAGCGTGCCCCAGAACCAGAAGTTTAGCGGTGTAACCAGCGGTGCAAATATCGTGGTGATTGCGGTCATCGACACCGAGAGCTCAACATTACCCTTCGACAACGACGACATAAAGTTCGAGATATTACCTCCTGGGCATGATGCTACGAGGATCATGCCGATAGCCACCATGGGGGTAATGAATGGGTTGAGAATGATTGCCAGCAGACACGTTATTGCTGGTAGGGCTATCCATTGTAGGAGAATACCAGTTGTTACCGACTTGGGACTACGGAATACATCTTTGAAGGTCTGCATCTTAATGCCCAGTGCCACGCCGAACATTACGATTGCAAGTATGATGTTTACTAAGAACATCTCGCGTGCGCCGAGGTCAATGACTAAGGCATCGAGGCTTGTTAATATCTCTTTCATCTACATAAGTTTTTGTTGCCGATGTGGTGTCGGCTTG
Organism: uncultured Alistipes sp.; assembly: GCA_937895825.1. Lineage (GTDB taxonomy): Bacteria > Bacteroidota > Bacteroidia > Bacteroidales > Rikenellaceae > Alistipes. Next base: position 28,705 of record CALBKP010000082.1, read on the forward strand.
GTTAAAATCGAAGAGTACAACAACCCTTCAATTTACAAAGTTATAATATTTTTTGCATTATTTCTTCTTTTTTGGACTATTTAGGGCATTATACGTATTTATACTTATCAACTTATAACCCGTTTCTTCATACCTTTGTGTGGACAAAATCACTAAATTTGTACTTGTATGTCTATACTAACCTATACGTCTATTGCGCTGCTGTTTATACTCCTGCCGGCTGTTGTCTTGTGGTTGTGTCGACGTTTCCCTCTTCTGGATAAGGTGGGACCCATTATGATCCTCTATGGCTTGGGTATCCTTATCGGAAACATCGGCTGGCACCCTGCGGAGATGCCCGTCGTTCAGGAGATCGCTACAAGTGCAACCATTCCTCTTGCTATCCCGATGATGCTATTTGCGTGCCGCTTCACACTTAGCGAGGCGAGCCTGCAGTTGCGCGTCTGTATCAGCGGCTTCCTATCGGTATTTGTCGCTGTTGTGGTGGGCTACCTATTCTTCGGTAGGCATCTTCCTGAGGGTGCGGCGATCGGCGGCATTATGTCGGGAATGTACACGGGCGGCATGGTCAATGCTGCCGCCTTGCAACAGATATTCCGCGTAGAGGAGCAGGCATATGTAATCATGTGCTCGTACGATATTGTGATATCGTTCCTATACCTTGTATTCTTGGTATCGGTGGGTTATAAACTCATCCGCTGGCTCTATGGCGAGCACTCATCGGTGGAGCTCACAGCCGAGGATCGCGCCGAGCTTGAACGTCAGATTGCCGAGCAGAAACGTAATCCATACGAGGGGCTGTGGAGTAAGGAGGGTATCAAGGAGCTTGCAAAGATTGTTGGTGTTACCCTTGCCATTGTGGCTCTATCGGCACTCGCAACTGTGCCTTTCCCTTCAGAGTGGTTTATGGTGATATTTATCCTTGTGTTGAGTACGTTAGGCGTTGTATGCTCCTTCTTTAAGCATGTCAGAAAGCTAAATCGTAGCTTTGATATAGGTATGTACCTTATATATATATTTAGTATCGCAATGGCATCGATGGCCGACTTTTCGACGCTCAACCTTACGGATGGAGCCAACCAGATCGCCTTCTTGTGCGTTGCGGTCTTTGGCTCGCTATTGTTGCACGCCCTCTTCTGCCGCATTATGCGTGTCGATGCCGACTCGATGACAGCTTCGTCTGTGGCTTTCGTTAACTCTCCGCCATTTGTGCCTATGATGGTTGTTGCTATGAAGAACAAGGGTGCGCTTATCGTTGGCCTCGGTGCCGGTATAGTAGGCTACGCCCTCGGCAACCACTTCGGCGTGCTGATGGCTAAAATCTTAGAGATAATAGTGTAGTTAAAGTAGTACTATAATAAGGGTCTCATAACACGATTGTTATGAGACCTTTTATTGTTTTTGACTATTTATACTCTATCTCGTTGAAAATCTCTTGCAGTCGGTTTAGAAAGGCTGTGGATATTGGGCCATCCATCTGCGTGTGATGAAACTGGAACGAGACGGGTAGTGTAGTGTGGAAGAGCCCCTTGCGGTATTTACCCCATACGACGAAGGGGTTGTTGTAAAATCCTGCATAGAGGTTGACGACCGAGTCCAACTCGCACTTTGTGAGTGCCGAGGTGCCAATGACCATATAATCGTCACCGAGGTTTAGCTCATCGTTACACCTCGACGCCTCTGCCGTAAGCCTCGCATAGTCTGCGGCAAACTGTTTAATATCCTTCGAGAAGGGTATGTCACAAGTGTTAATACCTCCATTATCAGTTCTTACAATTGTGTTGATTGCCAGATTATCAAACTGCATCAACTTATCTTCCACTGGAAGTAGGTAGAACTCCTTGAAATCGCTCGCAGCACGCCCTATGGCGTAGCACATAAGCATATTTAGCTTCGCCCCACTACGACGTGCCACACGCCTAAGATGAGTGATATCGTAAGTCTTTGTCATCGTAACCATAGGCATCGGCGAGCGCATCCAAAGGTCAAAGGCCTTGGCTCGATTTGTTGTTTTGGGGTCTACCTCTCTCATTGCTTGTTATCGTTAGATGTGATTATTTATGGTGTAAAGATAGATATTTTTTATCGGTTTGCGCAATGGTCAAAAAAAAACCTTGCTACAATTGCTTGTAACAAGGTTTCAGGGTGGAAGATGGGATTCGAACCCACGACCTTAGGAACCACAATCCTCTACTCTAACCAGCTGAGCTACATCCACCGTGTGGATTTGTTTCCAAATCGGATGCAAATATACACACTTTTTTCTATTCTCCAAAATTTTTATAAAAGATTTTTACTCGCGATGTGGAAATAAATCAACCATAGGCAATAATAGCGCCGTGCATCTATCGCGTGGTCAATCAGATATCAAAAAAAGGGGTAGCGAAGTATAACGTAACGATAAATTTCGTAAATTTGTATTCAGAATAAAATTAAAACACTCGATTATGGGAAAGAACACAACGCAGAGTACAAGCAAGAATAGTTCGCTCGTCGGTAGACTCTTTAAGACATACATTGTCGATGCATTAAGCTATATGGCCATGGGTCTCTTTGGCTCGCTTATCATCGGTACTATCGTCGCACAGATTGCTAAGGTCGACGGTTTGGAGTTCCTTGCCGATATTGCGCGTCTGTTGCAGACCGACCTCGTTGTGGGTGGTGCTATCGGTTTAGCTATAGCTTTGGGACTCAAGCGTGACCCACTGGTAACCATCTCGGCCGTGGCGGTAGGTGCTATGGGCTACACGCTCGGCGGAAGCGTTGGCGATATAGCGGGTAATCCTATCGGTGCATACCTTGCAGCCATTGTAGGCATTGAGGCAGGCTCGTTGGTATCCAAGCGTACACCCGTGGATATCATCATCACGCCGCTTGTGGCTGTTGTTGTAGGCGGTCTCTTTGCTAAATATCTATGCGTCCCTATTGGCGAGTGGGTTATGTCGCTCGGCGAGGTTATCAACCGCGCCACGATGCTTAACCCATTTGTTATGGGTATCGTTATCTCGGTGTCCGTAGGCTGTATCCTAACGCTCCCCATCAGCTCGGCGGCACTATGTATATCTATCGGCATTAGTGGTCTTGCTGCTGGCGCTGCCACGGCGGGCTGTTGTGCTCAGATGATTGGCTTCGCCGTTATCAGCTTCAAGGATAACGGTGTCGGTGGCCTTATCTCACAGGGATTGGGTACTTCGATGCTGCAAATCGGAAACATAGCGCGTAAGCCGATAATATGGCTTGCTCCCACGCTCACGGCCGCCATACTTGGCCCGATATCTACCGTTGTTCTTGGTATGACAAACAATGCGGCAGGTGCCGGTATGGGTACGGCAGGTCTTGTGGGCCCTATCAATGCGTGGGATACGATGTCGGCAACAACGCCACACGCTGAGTTGTTGGTCGAGATTGTTGGACTATATTTCGTTGCCCCAGCAGTACTAAGCCTTATCATCCATGCTATTATGCGACGTGCAGGATGGGTCAAGGATGGCGATATGAAGTTGCAGAGATAGGGTATGGTATATATTCGTGTTATTTAAATATTAGTGGTCGAAGAATAATGAATCGGATAATTTGTAGCCTTGTTGTTCTTCTCGGTTTTGTTGCTTGTCAAGTTGATGCCCCTGCGCCGATGAGCGTTGTACCCTCCAAGCACCAGATAGAGTGGCATAAGATGGAGCAGTACGCCTTTGTCCACTTCACGATTAATACATTTACTGACATGGAATGGGGCTATGGCGATGAGTCGCCTGAGCTCTTCAACCCAACGGATTTCGATGCCGATGCACTGGTCAAGGTGGTAAAGGATGCTAATTTGAAGGGGTTGATAATTACCGCTAAGCATCACGACGGCTTTTGTCTGTGGCCGAGTATATACACCGAACATTCCATTGAAAACTCTCCATACAAGGAGGGTATGAGTGATATTGTAGGCGAGGTGGCCGAGGCGTGTCGTCGTCATGGTGTAAAGTTTGGTATCTACCTCTCTCCGTGGGATCGTAACCATGCGGGCTACGGCACTGATGTCTACTTGGAATATTATCGTAATCAAGTTCGGGAACTTCTTACGATGTATGGTCCCGTCTTTGAGATGTGGTTTGACGGAGCAAATGGTGGTGATGGCTACTATGGTGGCGCAAATGAGATGCGCGTTATGGAGTCGGGATACCTATATTATGATTGGCCAAAGGTTTTAGATATTATCCGAGAACTCTCGCCTGAGGCGGTGGTGTGGAGTTCGTCGCAGCCCAATGCTCGTTGGTGTGGTAACGAGCGTGGTATCATCGACGAGCACTGCTGGGCTATGGCTTCACCAGAGGATATGTACCCCAACGGCCGCGATAACCTGCAAGTGCTCATTCATGGCCAGGAGGATGGCTCGCACTGGGCACCCGCCGAGGCTGATGTATCTATACGCCCAGGATGGTTCTATCATGACTATGAGCAACCCAAAACGCCTGAGGAACTATTTAATATCTATCTTACATCGGTGGGGCATGGCGGAACGTTGCTTCTGAATCTCGCGCCTGATCGTCGCGGACGTATCCCCGAGGAGGATGTCGCGTCGCTTATGGCGTGGCGTGCAATGGTTGACGAGGCGTTTGACTGCGACCTTGCGGCTGATGCCGATTTTTCGGTCACATCGTCACGAGGACGAGGCTTTGGAGCTAAGAGTATGCTGGGAGAGGATGATAAATTCTGGGCAACGGAAGATGGTATGACATCTGGCGATGTAGTTATACAATGGGATACCCCCGTAGAGGTCAACTACGTGATGATTCAAGAGCATATCGCTTTGGGCCAGCGCGTTAGAGCGTTTGCTGTCGACGCAAAAGATGGTGATGCGTGGCGCGAGATGGCTGCGGGCACAACGGTAGGGTATAAGCGCATCATCCCATTTGATAAGCCAATCACAACAGACGCGCTACGCATACGCTTCCTCGACTCGCGCGGCCCGCTTACTATTGATCGTATAGCTGTTTACTAAGATCTATCCGCCTCGGCGTAGATGTCCTTCAGGCGGTGTGACATAAAGAACTGGAACACGCCACGCACGAACATAAATGTTGTGAAGGCCATCCATATAGCATCGTTGCCGATAAGCCAGCCGAGACCGTATAGGATGCCAAAATAGACAATAGTTGAGAGCACCATAGAGTCGCGCATAATGCGGCTGCGCGTAGCACCAACCATAATGCCATCCATAACGAATGGTAGAGCGCAGGCGATGGGTATGGCGATAATCCAGCCGATATACTCGCCCGCCACGGCGATAAGTTCCTCGACGTTGCTCGTCTCGGAGTCGACAAGCAGCGTAAAGATATCGCGCCACCAGCCTACATAGACACCAACATACACGAACGACACCACGAAACACCACACCACGCATAGCTTGATGCACTTGCGTAAAGACACACCATCGCGTGCGCCGATAAAGCGGCCAGTAAGTGCCTCGGCTGCAAAGGCAAAGCCATCATTCATATATGAGAATAAGGTGAATAGCTGTAATAGTATCGTATTAACAGCCAATATGTTCTTGTCGCCCATGTCAGCCGATGCTTTAGTGAAGAACGTATAGACGGCAACGAGGCAGAACGTACGGATGATGATGTCGCTATTTATCTTGAAGAAGCTGCGCATTGCTTCCATATCGACAACGTCGCGTAGGCTTACGCGAACGATGCGACGACGATACTTCAACGTGATAATGACAATCATAACCACCACACCAGTCCACTGTGCTACAACCGAGGCGAGGGCGATACCTTCAAGTCCCATGCTTCCTACGATGGAGAAGAGGTAGCTAAAGCCGATATGCAGGATATTCACACATATAGCTACGCTCATAGGCACAACGGCGTTCTGCATACCCGTAAGCCAGCCGTTGAATGCAAAGAGTAGGATACCCGCAGGCACAGCCCATATTCGCGTGTAGAAGTAGTCGGCAATCATAGCGTCGCTCGCACGATCTCCTGTACTCATGAACCACAACGAAAACTCGCCAATAGGCCATTGCAGTGCAAAGGCAGTAATGCCAACACCTAACGCTACGAATAGTGCTCGCCAAAGCATCATGCTTATCTCGCGCTCATTGCTCGCACCATAGGCCTGCGCCGTGAGGCCGCTCGTACCCATACGTATAAACGAGCAGTTCCAGTAGATGAAGTTAAAGATGGCAACACCGATAGATAGAGCACCGATGGTCGTTGCTCCATCAGCACCTGCCACACGGCCAGCGATGAATGTCGACGCGATGCCCATAAGTGGCACCGTGATGTTTGATATGATGTTAGGTATAGCAATACGCAGTATCTCGCGGTTCATACTCATTAGTCTTTGGTTGCAAAGGTACACATTATTTGCAATTTTGCGGTAATTTGCGGCATAGATATTGCGAAAGTGCGAGATATTAAAAAAAATGGTTACCTTTGCCACGAACTTATTTATTAAAGTAAAATATACAGATGAAAAACAACAACACAGACTCAACGGCTAACGTTTCGCGCTTCGGTCGCGACAAGCGTCAGCGTATCAACTCTTCGGAGCGCGTTGAGCGTAGCCCCCGTCCTCGCCGTGAGGCCGACAACGAGGGTCAGAGAGAGCGTCGTCCCCGCGTGGCGACAACCGAGAAGCGTTCGTCATTCAACCCCCACTTCACTGCCGACAACCGTCTGCGTCCTGAGTATGAGCAGCGTCCTCGCCGTACTGAGGGCCGTGGTGAGCGCAATTATAACCGCGCAGAGCGTGGTAGTAACTACGAGCGTAATTTTAACCGTGACGATCGTGATTTTAACCGTGAGGAGCGTGGCGCTCGCCCTGAGCGTAGTTTCAACCGTACGGATCGCAATGACCGCACGGAGCGTGGTCGTAAGGATGGTGGCTTCAAGTCCAAGACTGATAGCCGCACAGGATTTAAGGGTGGCGTAAAGAAGAGCTATGCACCTAAGCATGACGATAAGCCACGTACATATCCCAAGTATAACCCCAACAAGGTAGATGGTGCCATTCGCCTTAACCGTTTTATCTCGCAGTCGGGCGTATGCTCACGTCGTGAGGCTGATGACTTCATCCTTGCAGGTGTTGTGACCGTTAATGGCGAGGTAGTTACGGAGCTTGGTACAAAGATCTTCCCTACTGATGAGGTACGCTTCAACGACGAACGTCTGCAGGGGGAGAAGAATGTATATATTGTACTCAACAAGCCCAAGGGTTTCGTTACGTCGCTCGACGATCCATACGCTGAGAAGACGGTGATGGATCTTGTTAAGGGTGCTTGCACTGAGCGCGTATACCCCGTAGGTCGTCTTGATAAGAACTCGTTGGGACTACTTCTTATCACCAACGATGGTGATATCACACGTCAGCTTACACACCCATCAAATCGTAAGAAGAAGATCTATCAGGTGACACTCGATAAGCCCCTCACGCGTGCCGATATGGATACGCTCACCGAGGGTATAACACTTGAGGATGGTGAGATATTTGCAGATGAGATTGCCTATGCATCGGAGGATAAGAAGAGCGTGGGCGTAGAGATTCACTCGGGCCGCAACCGTATCGTGCGTCGTATGTTCGAGCACCTCGGCTACACTGTCCAGAAACTCGACCGAGTATACTACGCTGGTCTTACCAAGAAGAATCTTAAGCGTGGAGCGTGGCGTTTCCTTACGAAGGATGAGGTTATGCGTCTTAAGACTGGCCAATACGAGTAATTTCATGTGTAAGAGACCATTCTCGGCACATCCCAAAAACTCAAATGACCACGGGCTGTACTTGTGTACTATCCCGTGGTCATTTCTTTAGAGATGCACCAAGACTAATTAAACAAATATGGGCTGTGCGTTGGCACAGCCCATATAACTAACACGTCACACGGATTACTTAATCTCCCATGTCTGGCCTGAGCGCAAGAGATCGTCAACGCACTTAATCTTTGCAGTAGCCTTAACATTCTCAACCTGCTCGGCAACCTTAACGTCGTAGACGTTCTCGTCGTCTACATCGCGGATGACACCAACAGCAACGGGGTACTCGGGGTACTTCATAGCTGCAAGCATTGAGTGAAGCGTAGTGTCTGCGCACTTAGCGTCGTGCGTGAGGACATCGTCCATGGTGTAGCCATCCTCGCCAATGGTAACGGCCTTCAGACGCATATTCTCGAATACCAAGCCCTTCTGCTTGTCCTTACCGAAGAGCATCTTCTCACCGTGCTTAAGTTGAATTGTGTGCTCCTCGCGAGTAGCCTTATCACCTGCAAACAAAGCGTGGGTCTTATCGTTGAAAATCATACAGTTTACCAAAGCCTCGGTACCTGCCATACCCTTATGTTTTGCAGCTGCCAATAAGCACTCCTTCGTAAGCATAACCTCCTGGTCGATGGTGCGCGCGAAGAACGTACCCTTAGCACCGATAACCAACTCGCCAGGTGTAAATGGCTTCTCGACGGTACCGAAAGGCGAAGTCTTAGTGATCTTGCCGAGCTTTGTGGTAGGTGAGTACTGACCCTTAGTCAAGCCGTAAATCTCGTTGTTGAACAAGATCACGTTAAGGTCGATATTACGACGGATAGCGTGGATGAAGTGGTTACCGCCGATAGCCAACGAGTCACCATCACCTGTACATACCCAAACCGATAGGTCGGGATTTGCGGTCTTAATACCTGTCGCAATTGCATTAGCACGGCCGTGGATGGTGTGGAAGCCGAAGGTCTTCATGTAGTAGATGAAGCGTGACGAGCAACCGATACCTGATACGAACGTGAACTTATTGTGGGGCTTACCCAGAGCATCTGCCACCTCGGGCATAGCACGCTGCACGGCGTTAAGAATAGCGTGGTCGCCGCAACCCGGACACCACTTTACCTGTTGATCGCTCTTGAAATCAGCGGGTGTATACTTGAAATCTGCCATAGTTTTCTCTTATTATTAAGTGGTGTTATTACAACATTGAGTTAACCTTATCCTTAATCTCGATAACGGTAAATGGCTGACCCTCAGTCTTGCCATAAGACTCGATAACGACATCGCGGAACTGCTGACGCAAGTAGCCAGCAAACTGACCCTCGTTCAACTCGCATACAACGATACGCTTGTAACGCTTCAAGATATCAGCCACACCCTTCTGTAAGGGGTAGATATAGTTGAAGTGGAGGTGCGCAACGCTCTTGCCCTCATCTTGGAGCTGCTTAACGGCACTGTGCAAGTGACCGCGAGTACCGCCCCAACCGATAACAAGAACATCTGCCTCCTTAGCTCCGAATACCTCCAACTCGGGTAACTCCTCAGCTACGAGCTCAACCTTGCGCTTACGTGTAGTTACCATCTCCTGGTGGTTCTTAGGATCGTGTGAGATGCTACCCTTGATATGATCCTTCTCCAAGCCACCGATGCGATGCTCAAGACCCTCCTTGCCAGGGAACGCCCAGCCTCGTGCGAGCTTCTCGTTACGAGCGTAAGGCATAAACTCACCCTCAGAGCGAGGCTCTACGATAGGAGGAACGATGGCGGGGTAGTCGGCCATTGATGGAACCTTCCAAGGCTCCGAACCGTTAGCAATGAAACCGTCAGAAAGCAACATAACAGGGGTCATGTGCTCCATCGCGATCTTACCTGCCATAAATGCATAGTGGAAGCAGTCGCTGGGCGATGATGCTGCGATAACAACCATAGGGCACTCACCGTTACGGCCATAGAGTGCCTGATTAAGGTCACTTTGCTCGGTCTTAGTAGGAAGGCCTGTCGAAGGGCCACCACGCTGAACGTCAACAACAACCAAAGGAAGCTCTGCCATAACAGCCAAGCCCATAGCCTCACTCTTAAGCGAGATACCAGGGCCAGAGGTAGTTGTAACAGCGAAGTTGCCAGCATAAGCTGCACCGATAGATGTACAGATACCAGCAATCTCATCCTCAGCCTGCACGGTCTTAACACCGAGATCCTTGCGCTTAGCAAGCTCCTCGAGGATTACGGTTGCAGGTGTGATGGGATATGAGCCACAGAAGAGAGGAAGACCCGACTTCTCAGAAGCAGCGCAGAAGCCCCAGGCTGTAGCAGTGTTACCATTGATCGAGCGGTAAACGCCCTTCTCCAACTCTGCAGGAGCTACGGTGTAGTTGTTGGCAAACTGATGCGTGTTAGCTGCATAGTTGTAACCAGCCTCGATAACCTTCTTGTTAGCCTCCGCTACGAGAGGGTTCTTCTTGGCAAACTTCGAGTCGAGGAAGCTCTTAGCATAGTCATCAGGGCGGTTGTACATCCAGAATACGATACCGAGGGCAAACATATTCTTACACTTAACCATAGCCTTGTTATCCATACCAGAGTCCTTGAGTGCCTCCTTAGTCATTGTTGTAATATCGGGAATTACAACGTTATAGTCCTGGAGGTTAAGCTCTGCGATGGGATCCATGGTCTTGAAGCCCGCTTTAACGATGTTATCCTCGGTCAGGGTGTCACCGTCGATGATGACCGTAGCCGAGGGCTTAAGCCATTTGCGGTTAGCGATGAGTGCTGCGGGGTTCATAGCCACAAGCACGTCGCAATAGTCGCCTGGATTGTCTACACGTGATGAGCCGATGTGTACCTGGAAGCCAGATACACCTGCTACTGTTCCCTGCGGAGCGCGAATCTCAGCGGGATAATCGGGGAAGGTAGAGATACCGTTTCCGAGCAGTGCTGATGTGTCCGAGAAGAGTGTACCTGTGAGCTGCATACCGTCGCCCGAGTCACCCGAGAATCGGATAACCACATCCTGCACCTGCATAGCATTTACATTGTCCATGTCTAGTAAGTTTGTAGTTTTATGTTATATAGTTTAATTTTCAATCAATCAGACATATAGAAAGACACCATCCACTCTTTGCGAGTGCCACTCCATAGCCTAACGGGAGTACTCATTTGTGAGCACACCATAATTTCATACAAATATAATAAAAATAATAATAGGGCGTATCAAAAAATCGAAATAAATTTTCGCATACGACTCTTTTACTGCTCTCATAACGATTTTTTACTCATTTTTTTTAACAGCCCATATATTTACTAAAAAGGGTGACACCTCTTTTCGAGATGTCACCCCGTACTTCTACCTTTACAGCTACTCTTAGAAGTTGTAAGATATGCCCACCTGTGTAATAACGGCACTCTTAAACTTCCTTGGCAGTCGTCCCATCCACTTACCCTGAGCGTTAACACTCCAGCGGTCGTTGAGCTCGTAGCTTACACCAAGACCGAGGTTAAGGCCTCCTGCCCAACCATCTACCGTTCCAGAGTGTGCGCTAATGTCGTGAGCGCTGATACCTACGATGGGATATACATACCAGTATGTCGCCACCTCCAATGGAACCTGCAAGTCGCAATATACATCTACCGTACTCTTCTCCTTGCACATATAGTTTACGCCTGGCTCTACATTCAGCCAATCGGCAATGCTATATCGAGCATAGATACCTACTGAGTAGGCCTTTGCACGGAAGTAGTAGCCCGTGTGAAAACCTATGCGAAATGCACCCTTATCCTGTGCAGATGTGCTATTGTACATAGGTATCAGGGCAAATATCATTGCGATAGTTAGTAGTAGTCTCTTCATAGTTTGATTATTTATTATGTTATCTTATTACAAAGCCACAAAGAACGCTTGTTTTTTCTATCATTGCACTGACAAAGGTAATCATTTTTTCTCGTTGGAAGAAAAATACGGGAATGAGATTAGTTGTCAAGTACTTGTTGCCTTGTTCCGCTATGTTCTACATACCGTTC
>CALBKP010000083.1 GCA_937895825.1 uncultured Alistipes sp.
TAGGTGGTGTTGAGCCCCAGTCAGAGACTGTATGGCGTCAGGCTGACAAGTATAATGTGCCCCGTATCGCTTATGTAAATAAGATGGACCGTCAGGGTGCTGACTTCTACAGCGTGGTGAGCCAGATGAAGACTGTGCTCGGTGCTAATCCTTGTCCTATTGTAATTCCTATCGGTGCAGAATTTAGCTTCAAGGGTGTGGTTGACCTCATCAAGATGAAGGCTATCGTATGGCACGATGAGACAATGGGGGCTGACTATTCAGTAGAGGAGATTCCTGCTGACATGATGGATGAAGCTATCAAGTGGCGCGAGAACTTGCTCGACAAGGTGGCTGAGTTTGACGATGAGGTGATGATGAAGTACCTTGACGATCCTGACTCTGTGACCGAGGAGGAGATTATTAAGTGTGCGCGTATCGGTACCTTGAAGATGGAGCTCGTGCCTATGCTTTGTGGTTCTTCGTTCAAGAACAAGGGCGTACAGACGTTGCTTGACTATGTTTGTGCATTCTTGCCTTCTCCCTTGGATACTCCTGTTGTTGAGTGTACAGACTCTACTACCGGTGAACCTATGGAGCTCAAGGCTCAGGAGGATGAGAAGACTACAGCTTTGGCATTCAAGATTGCCGTTGACCCCTATGTAGGCCGTTTGGTATTCTTCCGTGTATACTCAGGTTGCATAACTGCAGGTTCATACGTATACAACCCTCGTTCGGGTAAGAAGGAGCGTGTATCTCGTATCTTCCAGATGTTCTCAAATAAGCAGACTCCCGTTGACTGCATTGCTGCCGGTGATATCGGTGCTGGTGTTGGTTTTAAGGATATCCGCACTGGTGATACATTGTGCGATGAGTCGCTCTCTGTAATGCTCGAGTCAATGGATTTCCCCGAACCCGTTATTGGTATTGCTGTTGAGCCCAAATCTCAGAAGGATGTTGACAAGCTTTCTAACGGTCTTGCTAAGTTGGCTGAGGAGGATCCCACATTTACTGTTAAGACAGACGAGCAGACAGGTCAGACCGTTATCTCGGGTATGGGTGAGCTTCACTTGGATATCATTATCGACCGTCTGAAGCGTGAGTTCAACGTGGAGTGTAACCAGGGTCGTCCACAGGTTAGCTACAAGGAGGCGATTTCGCAGACTGTTGAACTCCGTGAAGTTTACAAGAAACAGTCGGGTGGTCGTGGTAAGTTTGCCGACATCATCGTTAAGGTTGGTCCTGTTGACGAGGATTGGACACAGGGTGGCTTGCAGTTTGTGAACGAGGTGAAGGGTGGTAACGTTCCTAGCGAATTCATCCCCGCCGTACAGAAGGGCTTCCAGACCGCTATGCGCAATGGTATCCTCGGTGGCTATCCGCTTGATTCGCTCAAGGTTACTTTGGTCGATGGTTCATTCCACCCGGTTGATTCAGACCAGTTGTCATTCGAGATTTGCGCTATCCAGGCCTTCAAGAACGCATGTATGAAGGCTGCTCCTCAGATTATGGAGCCCATCATGCGTCTCGAAGTTGTTACTCCTGAGGAGAACATGGGTGACGTTATCGGTGACTTGAACAAGCGTCGTGGTCAAGTAGAGGGTATGGAGAGCAGCCGTTCTGGTGCTCGAGTAGTGAAGGCTAAGGTGCCCTTGGCAGAAATGTTCGGTTATGTAACCGCTTTGCGTAGTATCACCTCAGGTCGTGCAACATCAACCATGACTTACGACCATCACGCAGCAGTAAGCCGTCAGATTGCAAAGGCCGTACTCGAAGAGAACGGTGGACGTGCAGACCTTGTATAAAAAAAGAAAATGGAAAGGCCGATTAGCGAATGACTCTTAATCGGCCATTCCTTATTATATTATAATTATTAACTTAAAACACTAATGAGTCAAAAAATTAGAATTAAACTGAAATCTTACGACCACAACTTGGTTGACAAGTCAGCTGAGAAGATCGTGAAGACAGTGAAGGCTACTGGCGCTATCGTAAGCGGTCCTATTCCATTGCCTACACACAAGAGAATCTTTACAGTAAACCGTTCGACCTTCGTAAACAAGAAGGCTCGTGAACAGTTCCAACTCTCTTCTTACAAGAGACTCATCGACATCTACAGCTCTACAGCTAAGACCGTTGATGCACTCATGAAGCTGGAGTTGCCGAGTGGAGTGGAAGTAGAAATTAAAGTGTGATTAAATTAAAAATTAACTGAAATGCCAGGATTATTAGGAAAAAAGATCGGAATGACATCCGTTTTCAGTGCCGATGGTAAGAATGTTCCATGCACTGTTATCGAAGTAGGTCCTTGTACAGTTACACAGGTAAAGAGTGTTGAGAAGGATGGCTATGCTGCAGTACAGGTAGGCTTCCAGGACAAGAAGGAGAAGCATACATCTGCTCCTTTGATGGGACACTTCAAGAAAGCTGGTGTAACTCCCAAGAGACACTTGGCCGAGTTCAAGAATTTTGAGAATGAGTACAACTTGGGTGACGTTATCACCGTAGATTTGTTCAGCGATACAGCTTATGTATCTGTAGTGGGCACATCAAAGGGTAAAGGCTTCCAGGGCGTTGTTAAGAGACATGGTTTCGGTGGTGTAGGCCAGACAACGCACGGTCAGCACAATCGCGCACGCAAGCCGGGTTCAATCGGTGCTTGTTCATATCCTGCAAAGGTATTCAAGGGCATGCGTATGGCCGGTCATATGGGTAACGAGCGTGTTACAATCCATAACTTGCAGGTGCTTAAAGTACAACCTGAGAACAATCTCCTCGTAGTGAAGGGCTCTGTTCCCGGTTACAATGGTTCAATCGTAATTGTTGAGAAATAATGGAAGTTAGCGTATATAACATTAAAGGTGAAGACACCGGAAGAAAGGTCGTTTTGAACGATGCTATCTTCGGCATTGAGCCCAATGACCACGCCATCTACTTGGACGTAAAGCAGTATATGGCTAACCAACGTCAGGGTACTCATAAATCAAAGGAAAGAAGTGAGATCTCAGGTTCAACACGTAAGCTCGGCCGCCAGAAAGGTGGTGGTGGTGCACGTCGTGGTGACATCAACTCTCCCGTATTGGTAGGTGGTGGTCGTGTATTCGGTCCCCAGCCCCGTGACTATGGCTTCAAACTGAACAAGAAGGTTAAGGCTCTTGCACGTAAGTCAGCGCTCAGCTACAAAGTGCAGGAAAATGCTCTTTTGGTAGTTGAAGATTTCAATTTCGAGGCACCCAAGACCAAGCAATATGTGGAATTGCTGCAAAATCTCAAAGTAGCTGGTAAAAAGTTGCTTATGGTTTTGCCCGAAGCAAATAAAAACGTATATTTGTCAGCACGTAACATACAGCGTCAGGATATGGCTGTTGCATCTGCTGTTAATACATATCAGGTATTGAATGCAGACGCAATGGTTGTAACTGAAAGTGCGCTGGCTGTTATCGAAGGAACTTTAATGAATAAGGAGGCTTAAAAAATGGGTATTATCGTTAAACCTTTGGTTACTGAGAAGATGACTTCTATCACAGAGAAGTCTAATCGTTTCGGATTCATTGTAAGTCCTGAAGCAAACAAATTGGAGATTAAGAATGAAGTAGAGGCTTTGTATAACGTGACGGTTGTAGAGGTAAATACAATCCGTTATGCCGGTAAGAATAAGGCACGTTGGACAAAGTCAGGCCTTATCAAGGGTAGATCAAACGCTTTCAAGAAAGCTATCGTAACCTTGAAGGATGGTGACACAATTGATTTTTATAGCAACATTTAATAGAAATGGCAGTACGTACATTTAAGCCCACAACACCGGGGCAAAGACACAAGATTATTGGTACCTTCGAAGAGATTACTGCATCGGTACCAGAAAAATCTCTTGTTTGTGGTAAAAACTCTACCGGCGGTCGTAATAACGTAGGTAAGATGACCATGCGCTACATGGGTGGCGGCCACAAGAGAAAATTCAGATTCATTGATTTCAAGAGAGAAAAAGACGGTGTTCCCGCAGTAGTTAAGACAATTGAGTACGATCCGAATCGTTCGGCTCGTATTGCTCTGTTGTTTTATGCTGATGGTGAGAAGAGATACATCATTGCTCCTAATGGTTTGCAAGTAGGTATGACACTCGTTTCTGGTGAGAATGCAGCCCCTGAGATAGGTAACGCACTCCCACTGAAGAATATCCCTGTAGGTACCGTTGTACACAACATCGAGCTCCGTCCTGGTCAAGGCGCTGTGCTTGTAAGATCTGCAGGTAACTTTGCTCAGTTGACTTCTCGTGAAGGTGATTACTGTGTAATCAAGCTCCCCTCAGGTGAGTTAAGAAAGATTTTGAGCGCTTGTAAGGCTACTATCGGTAGTGTGGGTAACTCAGACCATGCTTTGGAGAGTTCAGGTAAGGCTGGCCGTACACGTTGGTTGGGTCGTCGTCCTCACAACCGTGGTGTTGTTATGAACCCTGTTGATCACCCAATGGGTGGTGGTGAAGGCCGTCAGTCAGGAGGTCACCCACGTTCACGTAAGGGCTTGTATGCTAAGGGCTTGAAGACAAGAGCTCCAAAGAAGCACTCATCTAAGTACATCATTGAGAGAAGAAAGTAATAAAACCACATTAACTTGAGTAAATTATGAGTCGTTCATTAAAAAAAGGTCCGTATATTAACGTATCGCTTGAGAAGAAGGTACTCTCAATGAATGAAAGTGGCAAGAAGTCTGTAGTTAAGACTTGGGCCAGAGCTTCAGTGATTTCACCTGACTTCGTTGGGCATACAATTGCAGTTCATAACGGAAAGAATTTTATTCCTGTTTATATCACCGAGAATATGGTAGGTCACAAGTTGGGCGAGTTCTCACCCACTCGTACTTTCCGTGGTCACTCAGGTAACCGTAAGAAATAAGCAGGCCATTGTAAAGTAAATAAAAAAATAAGATAATGGGAGCAAGAAAACATTTATCGGCTGAAAAGAGAAAAGAAGCCTTGAAGACCCAGTATTTTGCGAAGTTGAACAACGTTCCTTCATCACCCCGCAAGATGCGCCTCGTTTGCGATATGATTCGCGGTATGGAGGTAAACCGTGCACTTGGTGTGTTGAAGTTCTCGACAAAGGCTGCTTCTGCAGATGTAGAGAAGCTGTTGCGTTCTGCTATCGCTAACTGGGAACAGAAGAACGAACGTAAGGCCGAGGCTGGCGAATTGTTCGTTACCAAGATTTTTGTAGATGGTGCTGCTACGCTGAAGCGTATGAGACCGGCACCCCAGGGTAGAGGTTATCGTATCCGCAAACGTTCAAACCATGTGACTTTGTTCGTGGATTCTAAAAGTACTAATGAAAATCAAGATTAAAGATGGGACAAAAAGTTAATCCAATAAGCAACCGTTTAGGTATTATCAGAGGTTGGGATTCTAGTTGGTACGGACAGTATAGCGACCGTTTAGTAGAAGATACCAAAATCCGTGAGTATTTGAACGCACGTTTGGCAAAGGCCAGCGTTTCTAGAATAGTAATCGAGCGTACGTTGAAGCTTGTCACTATCACTGTATGCACCGCTCGCCCCGGGTTGATTATCGGCAAGGGTGGCCAGGAAGTAGACAAACTGAAAGAGGAGTTGAAGAAGGTTACTGACAAGGAAGTTCAGATCAATATTTTTGAGGTTAAGAAGCCCGAGCTTGACGCTGTAATTGTTGCCAACAATATCGCTCGTCAGTTGGAGGGTAAGATTGCTTACCGTCGTGCAGTGAAGATGGCTATCGCCAACACTATGCGTATGGGCGCTGAAGGTATCAAGATTCAAATCTCGGGCCGTTTGAACGGTGCTGAAATGGCACGTTCAGAGATGTACAAGGAGGGTCGTACTCCTTTGCATACTTTCCGCGCTGATATCGACTACTGCCAGGCTGAAGCTCTGACAAAGGTAGGTATCCTCGGTATCAAGGTATGGATTTGCCGTGGCGAAGTTTATGGAAAGAGAGACCTCGCTCCTAACTTCGTACAGTCAAAGGAGACTGGTCGCGGTAATGGCGGTAAGAACTTCAAGAAAAAGAAAAACAACAATCGCTAATTGAGTAAAGACTATGTTACAACCGAAAAAGACAAAATATAGAAGAGTCCAGAAAGGCTCTGCTAAGGGTAACGCTCAGAGAGGTAACCAGTTGGCTTTTGGTTCTTTCGGAATCAAGTCTATGGGTACCAAATGGATTACCGGACGTCAGATTGAGGCTGCTCGTATCGCTGTAACCCGTTATATGCAACGTCAAGGTCAGGTATGGATTCGCATCTTCCCGGATAAGCCTATCACCAAGAAGCCTGCTGACGTACGTATGGGTAAAGGTAAGGGTAGTCCCGAAGGCTTCGTAGCCCCTGTAACTCCGGGTCGTATGATTATCGAAATTGATGGTGTACCTTTTGATGTAGCTAAGGAAGCTTTGCGTCTCGGTGCTCAGAAGTTGCCTATCATTACTAAGTTTGTAGTACGTCGTGATTACGACTTCTCTAAGTAATAATCTTGACACGAAGTAACGAACTTATTAAAAAGTAGAGATTATGAAAATTGCAGAAATAAGAGAAATTGCAACAAATGAGTTAGTTGAGAGACTCGGCACAGAGGAGGCTAACTACAAGAATATGGTGTTGAATCACGCTATCTCTCCGTTGGAAAATCCTGCGCAGATTAAGAAACAGCGCAGAATGATTGCGAGAATGAAGACTGAGTTGCGTTGGAGAGAGCTTAACAACAATTAATATTGGTTCTCATGGAAGAAAAAAGTTTAAGAAAAGAAAGAATCGGTGTTGTAGTAAGCGACAAGATGGATAAGACCATTGTAGTAGCTGCTAAATATAAGGAAAGACACCCTATTTATGGTAAATTCGTGACCAAGACGAAGAAGTACCATGCTCATGATGAGAAGAACGATTGCCATCCTGGTGATACCGTACGTATCCAGGAGACACGTCCTTTGAGCAAGACTAAGAGATGGAGAGTAGTAGAAATCATTGAAAGAGCTAAGTAATTATGATACAGGTAGAATCCAGACTTACAGTATGTGACAACAGCGGTGCTAAGGAGGCTCTTTGTATTCGCGTTCTCGGCGGTACAAGAAGACGTTACGCTTCTGTTGGTGATATTATCGTGGTATCCGTGAAGAGCGTTATACCTTCAAGCGATTTGAAGAAGGGTACCGTATCTAAGGCTTTGATTGTACGTACCAAGAAGGAGATTCGTCGTGCTGATGGATCTTACATCCGTTTTGACGACAACGCATGTGTTCTCCTGAACAACGCAGGTGAGCTTAGAGCAAGTCGTATCTTTGGACCCGTAGCACGTGAGCTTCGTGCAGTTAACATGAAGGTTGTTTCACTCGCTCCGGAAGTACTCTAATTTATAAAACAGATAAAGTAATGAGTAAGTTACATATTAAGAAAGGTGATACGGTTTATGTAAATGCCGGCGAGAGCAAGGGCAAGACCGGTCGCGTATTGAAGGTGTTGGTTGAGAAACAGCGCGCTATCGTAGAAGGCGTTAACATGGTTTCCAAGAGCACTAAGCCTAGCGCAAAGAATCCGCAAGGTGGTATTGTTAAACAAGAAGCGCCTATTCACATCTCTAACCTCAACGTTGTTGATCCTAAGACAGGTAAGCCGACACGTATCGGCCGTAAGGTTGGTGCTGATGGCAAGTTAGTACGTGTTTCTAAAAAATCAGGAGAGGAGATTAAGTAATGAGTAATACTGCAAGTCTTAAGAAAGAATACAACGAGCGCATTGCGCCCGCTTTGATGAAGCAATTCCAATATTCTTCACCCATGCAGGTTCCTGTGTTGAAGAAGATTGTAATCAACCAGGGTTTGGGTATGGCTACACAGGATAAGAAGATTATCGATGTTGCTATCAACGAGATTACTGCTATCACCGGTCAGAAGGCTGTAGCTACCATCTCTCGTAAGGACATCGCTAACTTCAAGTTGCGTAAGAAAATGCCCGTTGGTGTAATGGTAACACTTCGTCGCGAGAGAATGTACGAGTTCTTGGAGAAATTGGTACGTGTTGCTTTGCCTCGTATCCGTGACTTCAAGGGTATCGAAAGCAAGTTCGATGGTATGGGTAACTACTCTTTGGGTATCCAGGAGCAGATTATCTTCCCTGAGATTAACATTGATAGCATTACTCGCATCTTGGGTATGAATATCACTTTCGTAACAACGGCTAAGACCGACGAAGAGGGTTATGCTCTTCTCAAGGAGTTCGGTTTGCCTTTTAAGAACGCTAAAAACGACTAATAGTATGGCAAAAGAATCAATGAAAGCCCGCGAGGTTAAGCGCGCAAAGATGGTTGCTCGTTACGCTGAGAAGCGTGCTGCTTTGAAGGAGATCGTAAGAACTGGTGATCCTGTAGAGGCTTACGAGGCTGCTCAGAAGTTGCAATCTATTCCCAAGAACGCTAACCCCATCCGTTTGCACAACCGTTGCAAGCTGACTGGTCGTCCCAAAGGCTATATCCGCATGTTTGGTATTTCACGTATCCAATTCCGCGAAATGGCTTCTAAAGGTTTGATTCCCGGTGTAAAGAAGGCTAGCTGGTAAGAAGAAAATTCGAGATTGTTAAATAAATATTGTCAGGAGAGTCCTGATTAATTTAATTAAAAAAACTATGACAGATCCTATTGCAGATTATCTGACGAGGTTGAGAAACGCAATCAGTGCAAAGCACAGAATTGTAGAGGTTCCTGCCTCAAACTTGAAGAAGGAGATTACTAAGATCCTCTTCG
>CALBKP010000084.1 GCA_937895825.1 uncultured Alistipes sp.
TAGCACGGCGTGCACCCTCTACCTTACCCTGAGGCAACTTAGCGAGTGACGATACACGTGCAGCCACGAACAACATAGCCGAGCCGTTCTTACATGTTGCAGCACATGCACCACAACCTACGCAAGCTGCAGCATCCATACTCTCGTCAGCATCAGCCTTAGGAATAGGAATAGCGTTGCCGTCGGGCACAGAGTTGGTACGTACCGAGATAAAACCACCAGCCTGGAGGATCTTGTCGTAGGCCGAGCGGTCAACAACGAGGTCGCGGATAACGGGGAACGCCGCTGAACGCCAAGGCTCGATAGTGATGGTCGAGCCATCCTTGAACTTACGCATGTACATCTGGCAAGTAGTTACGGCCTGTGAAGGACCGTGAGCGTGGCCGTTGATGTGCATAGAACACATACCGCAGATACCCTCGCGGCAGTCGTGGTCGAAAGCAACAGGCTCCTTACCCTCGTGGATAAGGTTGTTGTTCAAGATATCCATCATCTCGAGGAATGATGTGTCGGCCGAAATATTCTCAACCTTGTAGGTCTCGAATGCGCCCTGTGACTTAGCGTCTCTTTGACGCCATATCTTTAATGTAAAATTCATAGTTTAATCTTATTAAAGTTCAACGTCAAAAATTAGTCTTTGTAGTTACGCTTAGCACGCTTGATAAACTCGTAGTCGAGCATCTCCTTGGTCATCTCGGGAACGTTGTCAATACCCTTGTACTCCCAAACAGCTGCGTATGAGAAGTTATCATCGTCACGATCAGCCTCACCGTCGGGTGTCTGGTGCTCAGAGCGGAAGTGACCACCGCAAGACTCCTCACGATTCAAAGCATCACGTGCCATAAGCTCGCCAAGCTCCAAGAAGTCCTCCAAACGGAGAGCCTTCTCCAACTCAACATTGAACGAATCAGCCGTACCTACAAGCTTCAAGTCCTTGTAGAACTCCTTGCGGAGCTTCTGGATCTCAACGATAGCCTTCTCCAAAGACTCTTTAGTACGTGCCATACCTACGTTGTCCCACATGATAAGACCAAGACGCTTGTGGATGTCGTCAACGGTCTGCGTACCCTTGATAGCGAAGAGACGCTCGATACGTGCCTTAACACCCTTCTCAGCCTCGTCGAAGGCCTTAGTGTCGGTCTTAACCTTAGGTGCCTGAATCTTCTTAGAGAGGTAGTCACCGATGGTGTAGGGCAATACGAAGTAACCATCAGCCAAGCCCTGCATAAGAGCCGAAGCACCAAGACGGTTAGCACCGTGATCCGAGAAGTTAGCCTCACCGATAGCGTACAAGCCGGGGATTGTAGTCATAAGGTTGTAGTCAACCCAGATACCACCCATTGTGTAGTGAACAGCGGGGAAGATCTGCATGGGCTGCTCGTAGGGGTTGACGTCGGTGATCTCCTCGTACATATCGAAGAGGTTGCCGTAACGCTGCTTGATAGTCTCCTTGCCAAGGCGCTCGATAGCGGTCTTGAAGTCGAGGAATACAGCCAAGCCTGTCTCGTTAACACCGAAGCCTGCGTCGCAACGCTCCTTAGCGGCACGTGATGCTACGTCACGAGGCACGAGGTTACCGAAAGCGGGGTAGCGACGCTCCAAGTAGTAGTCGCGATCCTCCTCGGCGATATCCGATGGCTTCTTAGCGCCTGAGCGGATAGCCTTAACATCCTCCATCTTCTTGGGAACCCAGATACGGCCATCGTTACGCAACGACTCAGACATAAGCGTAAGCTTAGACTGCTGTGTACCGTGAACAGGGATACATGTGGGGTGAATCTGAGTGAAGCAGGGGTTAGCGAAACCTGCGCCCTTACGGTAGCACTGGAACGCTGCCGAGCCGTTAGATGCCATAGCGTTAGTCGAGAGGAAGAATACGTTACCGTAGCCACCAGTTGCAATAACAACAGCG
>CALBKP010000085.1 GCA_937895825.1 uncultured Alistipes sp.
CACTCGGACCTAAGGGTCGTAACGTTATTATCGACAAGAAGTTTGGCGCACCACATATCACTAAGGATGGTGTTACAGTAGCTAAGGAGATCGAGTTGGAGGATTCATTTGCAAACATGGGCGCACAGATGGTTAAGGAGGTTGCCTCTAAGACCAACGATGACGCAGGTGATGGTACTACAACTGCTACCGTTTTGGCTCAGGCTTTGATCGGTGTAGGTTTGAAGAACGTAACTGCGGGTGCAAACCCAATGGATCTTAAGCGCGGTATCGACAAGGCTGTTGCTGTAGTTGTCGAGGAGCTTAAGAAGCTTTCACAGGAGGTTGGTAGCGACATCTCTAAGATCGAGCAGGTTGCAACTATCTCTGCCAACAACGATAACAACATCGGTAAGCTCATCGCTGAGGCTATGGCTAAGGTTAACAACGAGGGTGTTATCACAGTTGAGGAGGCTAAGGGTACTGAAACTCACGTTGACGTAGTTGAGGGTATGCAGTTCGACCGCGGTTATATCTCGGCTTACTTCATGACCGACACCGAGAAGATGACAGCAGAGTTGGAGAAGCCACTCATCCTCATCACCGACAAGAAGATCTCTACTATGAAGGAGATTATGGGCGTTTTGGAGCCTGTTGCTCAGAATGGTCACTCACTCTTGATCATCGCCGAGGATGTTGATGGCGAGGCTTTGTCTGCACTGGTTATGAACAAGTTGCGTGGTGCTTTGAAGGTAACTGCTTGCAAGGCTCCAGGCTTTGGCGATCGCCGCAAGGATATGTTGGAGGATATCGCAATCCTCACAGGTGGTACTGTAATCTCTGCCGATAAGGGTATGCGTTTGGAGGATGCCACTATCGAGATGCTCGGTCAGGCTGAGAAGGTATCTATGAACAAGGAGACTACCGTTATCGTTGACGGTGCAGGCGAGAAGGCTGCTATCTCTACTCGTATCGCTCAGTTGCGTGCTGGTATCGAGGCTGCTAAGTCTGACTACGACCGCGAGAAGTTGCAGGAGCGTTTGGCTAAGCTCTCTGGTGGTGTTGCTGTACTTTACGTAGGTGCTGCTACCGAGGTTGAGATGAAGGAGAAGAAGGATCGCGTTGACGATGCTTTGGCTGCTACACGTGCTGCAGTTGAGGAGGGTATCGTTCCTGGTGGTGGTGTTGCATACATCCGTGCCGTTGCTGCTTTGGAGAACCTCAAGGGCGACAACGAGGATCAGACAACAGGTATCCAGATTGTTAAGCGTGCTATCGAGGAGCCATTGCGCCAGATCGTAGCTAACGCTGGTGGCGAGGGATCAGTTGTAGTAAACAAGATCAAGGAGAGCGAGGGTAACATGGGTTACAACGCTCGTGACGACAAGTATGTAGATATGATGGAGGCTGGTATCATCGACCCAACTAAGGTATCACGCGTTGCGTTGGAGAATGCTGCATCAATCGCATCTATGTTCCTCACTACAGAGTGTGTATTGGCTGAGAAGAAGGTTGACGCACCTGCTATGCCTCAGATGCCACAGGGCGGTATGGGCGGCATGATGTAGTCCCCGAAAAGGCAATTTAATATGATTTGCGACCAAGAAAAGGGTTGCTTAACGTATAAAACCTAAGAAAAACGTGTTACTCATTTGGCGGGTAACACGTTTTTTTGTAATTTTACATCAAAACCGATTTTTTATGAAAACACTACTTAAACTTCTATTTATGGCAACAGCAATCATTTCGTTGCTTATGCCCGCAACAAGCCAAGCTAAGAATAACAAGATCAAGGCTCTTATCGTATCTGGTCAGAACAACCATAATTGGCAGGTCAGCCATAAAGCCATTAAGATGATTTTGGAGAATTCGGGACTCTTCGAGTGTGACATCACCCTTACAGCTCCTGCGCGTGGCGATATGTCTAAGTTTACGCCCGATTTTTCGGCTTACGATGTGGTTGTGCTTGACTACAACGGAGACCGCTGGCCAAAGCAGACAGACGATGCATTCCTCAAATATGTGCAAAATGGTGGAGGGGTGGTGATTTATCACGCAGCCGACAACGCTTTCGCTCAGTGGGAGGAGTTCCAGCGAATCATAGCCTTAGGAGGCTGGGAGGGTCGCAACGAGAAGTCTGGTCCATACTATTACTTGGTCGATGGCAAGCCATTTTTGGATAACTCACCCGGTCCTGGCGGATCGCACGGCTGGCAGCGAGAGTACCCTATGAACTGCCGCAACTCTAAGCACCCTATCACCAAGGGTCTGCCTGATGGATGGCGTCACGCTCAGGACGAGATGTATGATCGCATGCGCGGTCCTGCCAACATCAAGGATCTGCTATACTCTGGTACGACTGATCCTAAAACAGGCGGTTCAGGACGCGAGGAGCCTTTGGTATTTACGGTAGATTATGGCAAGGCCCGTATCTTCCACCTTATGCTGGGTCATTGCGGACCTAACGAGAAGAATAACCCCGCTATGCAGTGCGCAGGATTCCAAACTCTATTGTTGCGAGGTGCAGAGTGGGCCGCTACGGGCAAGGTTACACAGCCTGTCCCCGCCGACTTCCCCACAGCCGAGAAGCCCTCGTTCAGACTCGACTACAAAGCCCCAAGCGCAGAGTAATCACTCCTTGAAGAGGTGCATCTTGGCACCCACGGAGAAGTGTACCACGTCGGAGAACTCCAACGTGCGGTTGTTCACGCCCGAGACTAACATCAAATCGTTGATACTTAACTCATAGTAGAGTGTGATGCTTCTAAGTGCTGACGCGCGTGGCGTCAGAAAGGTCAGCCGCTGACCCACATAGAGATGGAAACGGGTGCGAGAGGAGAACTTATAATACCCCTTATGTCCGCCAGGGTAGCGTCCAGGCTCCTTATTCCAAAACTCCGATCCCGAGATTACATTCATATAGGCACCGCACGTGAGCGGCTCGAGATCCAGCCAGCGTGTAGTGCGGATACTCCACGGGATGTAGTTCTGCTTGAGCGTAAAGGTCAGGCGAGCCTTGCCATCGGCATAGTGTTCGGGCAGAAAACCCACCATAGCATCGGTCTCCCACTGCCCCTTGGGACCATAATCCCAGCCAGCACCTGCCGACAGCAAACCCATACCGCCTGCATACTGTAACTTGGCGTGCGTAGGGATCATGCGTGCCCAGCCATCGTACTGCATATTGGTGCGGAGATCTCGTCCGGTACGCTCTGCTGCGCCCTTGCCATAGGTCATGGCAGGGGCAAGCACAAGCAGCAGAGAGGCTATACTAATAAAAAACTCTTTCACATTCATAACCATTCTCGGTGATAGTAAAAATCAGCAACTCCTCGCTACCCGCATTGGAGCACTCATAGTAGATGAGGCCATCGTGATAAATATCCTCCTCGCGGTAGCGATGGCCGTGC
>CALBKP010000086.1 GCA_937895825.1 uncultured Alistipes sp.
GCTCCTCAACGAGGTAGCGCTCGTGCTCCGACTGAAGGTCGCAACCCCAATCGCATGGGAACTCAAACTTCTTGCCCGAAGCCTTCAAAATCTCGATACCCTCGGTGTAGTCGAGGCGCACGAAGTCGTTGTCGAGAACAAACTGCAAACGCTCCAACAAGCCCTTGTCCCACATCTTATTCATAAACTCAAGATCCTCGCGGCAGTTCTCCAACGCATAGCGGATAAGGTACTTCAAGAAGTCCTCGGCCAGATCCATGTCGTCCTGCAACTCGTAGAATGCCATCTCAGGCTCGATCATCCAGAACTCGGCCAAGTGGCGAGGAGTATTCGAGTTCTCGGCACGGAATGTAGGGCCAAAAGTGTAGATCTGACCCAATGCCAACGCACCAAGCTCACCCTCAAGCTGACCCGAAACGGTAAGGCTGCAAGGCTTGCCGAAGAAGTCCTGAGTGTAGTCTACTGTGCCATCCTCATTACGGGGAGGGTTCTGCATATCGAGTGTCGATACGTTAAACATAGCACCAGCACCCTCGCAATCCGAGGCAGTGATAAGTGGAGTATGCAAATAGTAGAAGCCCTTGTCGTTGAAATACTTATGGATAGCGTATGCCATAGCGTGACGGATACGCAACACAGCACCAAAGGTGTTGGTACGTGGACGAAGGTATGCGATGTCGCGCAAGAACTCCAACGTGTGTCCCTTCTTCTGCAAGGGGTAAGTCTCGGGATCAGCCGTTCCGTAGACCTCGATCTTATCGGCCTGAACCTCGACCCCCTGACCTGCACCAAGCGACTGTACGAGCTTACCATCTACGCGCAAGCAAGCACCCGTAGTCACAGCCTTAAGCTCAGCCTCGTCAATCTTCGCAAAGTCGACTACAACCTGAATGTTAGCCACACATGAGCCATCGTTAAGGGCGATGAACGCAACGTTCTTGTTGCCACGCTTTGTACGCACCCAGCCCTTCACGGTGATATCTCTGCCGTCACCCTCCATTTTGAGTATATCGGCGATTCTTGTAAGTTTCATAGAGCAGTATATTATTTATTTCGTTTGTTTCGTTTATTGGTATAACGCCATAGTAGGCCACAAAATTACTAAAATTTTTGCAAACGATTGCGTACTTATCACTTTTTTGTACCTTTGTCCTAAATTAAAACTATGAAAAGAGCACTCTTATATACATTTTTGCTCCTCGGCATGGCTATTTCTTCGGCCGAAGAGCTCACAGCACAGGCACGCATAGCACGCTCGGAGTTCATCTGCTACGATAAGCGCGAGGATGCCAAGCGCGACATCCGCACCAACATTGATAAGTATATCGACATACGCCCCACGCTACAATTTGAGGCCTCGGAGGGCACAGTACGCGCCGTCTACGAGCAGAAGATCGAAGTGCCCGCAGCGTGGAACGACTACAACGCCTACCTCCACACCGAAAATGTTGGTGCAGACTACACCGTCTTTATCAATGGCAAGCAGATAGCCGCCCCCATCGATCAGTTTACCCCCACCGACCTGTACATCTCGCCCTATTTGGAGCAGGGAGAGAATACGGTGGCCGTGGTCATCGTCGACGAGGCCTATATGTCGCTCCTTGACGAGGGTCTGGTGCAGCCTAAACGCGAGCAGTTTACCAACTGTTATATCTTTGCACAGCGTCGCCTTGCCGTCTACGACTTCAACGTACGCATGCAGCCCGACTCGCTCAACCGCTTTGCACAGCTAAGACTCGATGTCACTGCCGATAACTCCTTCGCTTCCAACGAAACAATAGAGATTGGCTACGACATCTATGCACCCGATGGCAAGCTGATGGAGTATAGTGTTAATGACCTATCATTGGAGGGTTTTTCGCGCGACACACTATCGTTTACCCCCTACATCTACCACTCGAATCCTAACCGCTGGTCAGCCGCAAATCCCAAGCTCTACGCCCTAACACTCTATGTTAAGCGTAGCGGCATCCTCTGGGAGTATATCCCCTTGAGCATCGGCTTTGCAGAGTATGGGTATGACGACAATGGCGAGATCACACTCTTTGGCAAGCCTCTCACACTGAAGAAGAGTGTCTACAACGCTGCCACTGACCGCGCCACCACCGAGAAGGAGATCAAGTCACTCAAGGCCAAGGGCATAAACTGCCTTACGCCCAACTATCCACAGCCCAACTGGTTCTACGACATCTGTGACCGCGTGGGTATGTACGTCATCGACTGCGCCGCCATCTCATCTCCCTCAAATGCCGAGAATCGCGACATCAACGGCACCCCGGCCAATGCCCCCTGGTACGAGGAGGATTACCTCCGTCGCGTTGAGACGA
This sequence comes from uncultured Alistipes sp., assembly GCA_937895825.1. Lineage (GTDB taxonomy): Bacteria > Bacteroidota > Bacteroidia > Bacteroidales > Rikenellaceae > Alistipes. Next base: position 2,328 of record CALBKP010000086.1, read on the forward strand.
TGTATCGCCGCGCACAGAACCACGTCTCGATCATAGCCTTCAGCCTTGGCAACGCTACATCGGGCAATGGCTACAATATGTACAAGGCCTACGAGCTATTGAAGTCGTTTGGCGACAGCCGCGCCATCATATATGAAGGTGCTGAGGGTGAGTGGAATAGCGATATAGAATTTTAGCAATGAACATAGAGTTGATAGTTGTCGGCAAGACTGACATGAAGGAGGTCGAGGCCCTCGTTCAGATGTACACGAAGCGTCTGAACCACTACGTGCGCTTCGCCATCACCGCGATTGCCGACGTGCGTAACACGAAGAAGCTCTCCGAGGCCGAGCAGAAACGCTTGGAGGGTGAGGCCATTCTGCGCCTACTCACCGACTCGGACTTCGTCATGCTCCTCGATGAGCATGGCGCAGAGCTCCGCTCGATCGAGTTTGCCGACCTTATCCAGCGACGCATGTCGGCAGGTATCAAGCGCCTCATCTTTGTTATCGGCGGCCCCTATGGCTTCTCCGACGCAGTATATTCGCGCGCCAATAGCAAGCTCTCGTTGTCGAAAATGACCTTCTCGCACCAGATCGTGCGCGCCATCTTCACCGAGCAGCTATATCGCGCATTCACAATACTGAAGAACGAGCCATACCACCATGAGTAAGAGGAGTTTTAAATATAAAATACAAAAAAGGTTTTACGAAAATCGACAATATTGGTATCAGGTGTCGTTAACAAATAATAAGGCCGTTGCAGCGAACTACAACGGCCTTACAATTTATCAGTCTACTCACTATCGAAGATTACCGATAGCTCGGTTGGTCTCGCGAATAATATCGAGTGTCGAAGCGTCCTCAACAAATATCGAGTTCAGACCCTGCTGCTCCTGCGCGGGATCGCCCGTGTAGTCGTCGCCCTTAGCCCAGTACTCGTGGTCCTCAACATGGGTCACGGCATAGCCGCCCCAGCTCCAGAAGTTACAACCAGCGAACTTACCGCCCACCTTATATGCATCCTCTATAAGGTCAAATACGAAGGTAAAGTACTTGTCGCGGCACTCAACGCCACTCTGCTTGCGGAAGTCCATATTGTCGCGTGGCATACCGAACTCCTCGACAACCAGCGGTTTATTTATCTTCTCGGCCAACTCGATGTGCATATCTATATACTCCTTTGTATTCTCGCACGACTGCTCTAAATCCTCTGCCATGTGGTCGCCACGGAGCCACTTCCAGTTGTAGGGCCATACGTGGCAGTTGATATACGAGATCTCCTCCACGGCGTGGATGCGCTCACAAAGATCCATATCCCACTCGCAGCCGTAGAAGCCCTCCGAGCCTGTCGAGATCATGTGGTTGGGGTCGAGCTCGCGGATAAGGCGTGCGCTTGTGGCGAGCCACTCAGCAAATGCCTCCTTGTTATCCTGGGTCTTTGAGCTAAAGGCGCGAGGCTCGTTAGATATCTGCCATGAGAAGATTGCAGGGTCATCTATATACTTTATGCCCGTGTACCTATTCGTGCGCGTGATTATATAACGCAAGTGATTGTAAAATAATTCCTTAGCACGCTCATTACGCACAAATTCACCAGCAAACTCGTTATACGAAAACCAGCCATCTACACGTGGCACGAGCACAGGCTCGTTATTCGCCCAAGCTACGTACTGAGTGTAGCCACCGCTCCACTCCCAAGCGTTGTTGAAATAGAGCACCGCAGTCATGTCGCGCTTGCCGAGCTCCATCATCAAATAATCGAGGCCATCGAGCACGTCGTCGTTGTACTCGCCAGGCAACGGCTGCAAGTTAGGCTCGATCTTACCGAGCAGTCCATTTTCGCCCTCACCACCGACTAAAATACGTAGATTATCAATGCCATTGGCCTTCATAAAGTCGAGCTCCTTGCAGAGACGCTCGCGGTTGCCTCCCTCTCCCTCCGAGCCGAGGATTGCACCGTACCAGAAGTTCGTGCCCACGAAGTAGTAGGGCTCGCCATCGCGCATAAACTGACCATCCTCAACGGTTATAAACTCGCTCTTAGGAGCGGCTGTCTCCTCATGGCTACAGCCCACAAGAGCGACAAGCATAAGAGCAGCACACCAACATAGATTAAATCTCTTCATCCCTTCTAAGTTTTATTGTAAATAAATTTCCGACAAACATACACAAAATTTCCGAAAAAAACTCGCTTTTTACATTTGTAAAATTTGCAGGGATTGTATAATTTTGTAGGGTGAAATTGCGTACATCTCCCCCAAGGGTTGGCTTTATCAACACAACACGTTGATTATCTGATTATTATGTCGCAATGAATCACACATATTAAAGCAGTGTTATGAAACGAATAATAGTGTCGGGCGGAGGTACCGGCGGACATATATATCCAGCAGTTGCAGTTGCCGAGGCGTTGAAGCGCAAATATGGCGAGGAGGTAGACATACTCTTCGTGGGCGCCGAAGGAAAGATGGAGATGGAGAAGGTGCCAGCATTGGGCTATCGCATTGAGGGATTACCCGTTGCAGGCTTGCAGCGTAGGCTAACACTCTCGAACCTCGCTCTTCCCTTCAAGGTGGCAGCAAGTGTACGACGAGCTAAGCGTATAATTCGTGACTTTGGAGCCGACATCGTCGTTGGTTTTGGTGGTTACGCCTCAGCCCCAGTATTGTGGGCAGCGCAGAGGCTCGGCATACCCACAATCATCCAGGAGCAGAACTCCTACGCAGGCCTAACTAACAAGCTACTTTCGAAGCGAGCACGCCGAATATGTGTGGCCTACGACAGGATGGAGCGTTTCTTCCCCGCCGACCGTATAGTGATGACAGGCAACCCACTGCGTGGCCGCTTCACGGCCGATGGTGGCAACCGCACCGAGGCACTCGCCTACTACGGCTTTAATACAGAGCTCCCCGTGATACTGGTTGTGGGAGGCTCGCTCGGCACTCGCACGCTCAACGAGATGATGAAGGCGTGGATCTCAACACTCGGAGGCGAAGCCCCCGTACAGGTTATCTGGCAGACGGGCAAATACTACGAGCGCGAGATGCGGGAGTTCCTTCAGGCACACCCTACTAAGAACATTTGGCAGGGGGCTTTCATCGACCGCATGGACTATGCCTATGCCGCCGCTGATGTGGTGCTCTCGCGTAGTGGTGCTTGCACCGTGTCGGAGCTATGTCTTGTGGCCAAGCCTACGATATTTGTCCCCTCGCCCAACGTAGCGGAGGATCACCAGACAAAGAACGCCATGGCTTTAGTCGAAAAGGGTGCTGCGGAGATTGTGCGCGACAACGAGGCTGTCGCTCGAGGCATGCAGGAGGCTGTTGCCCTCGCCCATAACAGCGAGCGACTGGAGCTCCTCAGCGCAAATATTGCAAAGCTCGCAATCGCCGACTCGGCCGAAAGAGTGGTCAGAGAGATAGAAAAGGAGCTAAATCTGGCTCATTAACAATTGAAGAGTATGAATCGTCAGTTTCGAAACATATACTTTCTCGGCATCGGAGGTATCGGCATGAGTGCTTTGGCACGCTACTTCCTCCACGAGGGCTATCGCGTGGCGGGCTACGACCGCACAGCTACGCCGCTGACTCACGCCCTTGAGGCCGAGGGTGCCGCTATACACTACGAAGACGACCCCGAGCTTATCCCTAACGAGATGCGCTCGGCCGACAATACCCTTGTGGTCTACACCCCTGCAATACCAGCCGACCACGCGGAGTGGGCATGGTTGCGCACAAGGGGCTACCAGATAGAGAAGCGCTCGCAGATGCTCGGACACCTCTCAGCGGGCAAGTTGGGTATGGCCGTTGCCGGCACACACGGTAAGACCACGACCTCAACACTCGCCGCATGGCTCAACCATGCTGCCGCAGGCGAGGGCAGCGCGTTCCTCGGAGGTATATCGCGTAACTTCGACTCAAACCTTGTGCTTGGCACGGGCCGTCGTGTGGTGCTCGAGGCCGACGAGTACGACCGCTCGTTCCTGCGCCTCAACCCCGATGTTGCGGTAATCACGGCAACGGATGCCGACCACCTCGACATCTACGGTACGCCCGAGGCTCTTAAGAACTCTTTTGCTCAGTTTGCCTCGCAGATAAACGAGGGCGGAGTTCTCATCCTGAAGCAAGGTGTGGAGCTTGATTTCGACACATCACGCCGCAACCTCTACCGCTACTCGGCAGATAGTGGCGGCGACTTCCACGCCAAGAATATCACACTCCGCGAGGATGGCCACTATCGTTACGACATAGTCACGCCGAATGGTCGTATCGAGGGGTGTACACTCGGCATACCTGGCAAGGTGCATGTCGAGAACTCGGTAGCTGCCGTGGCTATGCTCTGGTGTGCTGCCAAGATTGAGGGCAAATGCTTTGATGAAGCGGCAGTGGCTAAGGCTTTGGCCGACTTTGAAGGTGTGAAGCGTAGGATGGAGGTCTATTTGAACACCCCCACGCAGGTATATGTCGATGACTATGCCCACCATCCCGAGGAGCTACGCGCTACGATAGAGTCGCTACGTGGCATCTACCCAGGACGTAGACTCACGGCTGTATTCCAGCCCCACCTCTACACTCGCACGCGCGACTTTGCTGCGGAGTTCTCAGCGGTGCTGTCGTTGGCCGACAAGGTGATACTGCTCCCCATCTACCCTGCACGCGAGCTACCCATCGAGGGTGTATGCTCGGAGATGCTTGGCGAGGCTATCACCGCGGAGTGGGAGCTTGTGGAGCGTGATGCACTTGCCGAGCACCTTAAGAGTGAACCAACGGATGTGGTTGTAACCTTCGGTGCAGGCAATATCGACGTGGTATGTAAGGATGTAGCTGCGGTACTCGCCGCAAAAGTTAAGTCATAGAAGATGCTAAAACGAGTGGGTATATATGCGGGCTTCGCTCTCCTATGGTTAGGAGTTATCGCGGTGGTTGTATGGGCAGAGCGCCTATCGTCCAAGCACCGTGATACTACGCCTATACAGCAGACCGAGATAACGATCTCGGGAGGCGGTAGCACCCCTCTTGTCGACAAACTCTTGATCGAAGAGTGGCTTACGACGCACGATATGACCCTCCGTGGTGCCACCCTCTCGAAGGCTGACATTGCGTCGATTGAGAAGGCACTCGCCAGCAACAGTGCCGTAGAGAGTGTCAACGTCTACGCCACCTATGATGGCGACCTGAAGATAGACATCACCCAGCGTGAGCCTATTGCGCGACTACGGCTCAAGGGCTACGACATGTACCTCACGGAGGATGGCTATCTGCTCCCTGCAACGGATGGATATAGCGTACACGTGCCAGTAATCACGGGCGACTATACCCCGCTATTTCCACCCACCTACACGGGCTATGCCAAGGATGTCGTGCGCGACACGATAGCTGCACTGGAGCGTCGAATCAACGAGTTGGAGGATGCCAAGATTCCCCACTATGAGGATCTAAAGGAGAACAATTCTCGCCTACGCAAGGTGTTACGAACAAGGATTAAGCGCGGGCTCTTTACCTCGGAGCAAGAGATAGAGCTACTCACCCAAGCGCTCAACGAGAGCAAGACCAAGGCACGCTCAGACCATAGCGTTGTGGAGCGTGACATAAGGGCTAAAATCGCCACCATCGAGACTATGCAGGCCGAGATACGCTACGAGCAAAAGGAGATAGGAAACATCGATACCGACTTCGACAACCTCATCTCGCTGCTTCTCGATATTCGCGAGAATGACTATTGGCGTGCCGAGGTGGTACAAATAGTTGCCACGGGAGGAGGAAGCAACCCTATGCTGCTAAGTATCATTCCACGCTCGGGTCGCTTCACGGTAGACCTCGGCGAGACAGAGCGACTGAATGAAAAGTTACGCACGCTACGTCGCTTCTATGCCAAGGGCCTTGATAGGATTGGCTGGGATAAATATAGCAGGATTAGCCTACGCTATGAGGGGCAGGTGGTGTGTCGATAGATGCCACACACCCCAGGCTGAACAACAGAGAAAAATAGAATAAAATAGATATAACGATGAAAGGTAAGCAAATTGTAGCGATCGACGTAGGATCGTCGAATGTAGTGATTGCCGTAGGTGCGGTTGAGGAGGATGGCCGCATTGATATCCTCGGCATTGTCTCGGAGCCCGTGGAGGGTGTCAACGCTGGACGCGTGGAGAACAACGAGACGGTAGGTGCAGCCGTTAAGCGCGCCAAGGAGCGTATCGAAGAGAGGCTCAACATCAAGATCACGGAGGCATACGCTGGCCTCTCGGGTGACTATGTGCGTTGCGTACAGGTCAACGACCACGTCTACGTGCAGGATGAGCTTGGCAACGGCTGTAACCAGATCACCGAGCGTGACCTCGAAGATCTCGATCGCCGTATGCGTAGCGTAAAGCTCCCCGACGACCGCGAGGAGATCATCGCCATAGAGCCACTGCGCTACAAGATAGACGAGAAGGAGGTGGCTGTGCCCGTTGGTGCTTATGGCCACGTGCTTGCTGCAACCTACAACTTCATACTCTCGGATCGCACTATGCGCGAGCGTCTGCGTCAGTGCCTATTGCGCCAGGGCATCAAGGTCAAGGAGTTTGTGTCGAATGCACTTATCTCGCACCTCTCGGTGGCAACATCGGAGGATATTGAGGAGGGTGCTGTTGTCGTTGACCTCGGTGGTGGCATCACGGATGTCGCGGTGCTCCTTGGTGGCAAGGTGCGCTACATCGCCTCTATACCTATCGGTGTGAGCGTCATCAACGAGGACATCCGCGCCTACGGTATCCCGATGAATTATGTCGAGAACCTCAAGGTGAAATATGGCTCTGCCATCGCTGAGTTAGCAGTCGACGACAAGATTGTCTTTGCCACAGCTCGCCACGGTACGCCGAAGAATATTCTTCGTCGTAACCTCGCATCTATCATCGAGGCACGCCTCTCGGAGATTGCCGAGTGGGTACGTAACGAGATTAAGGATGCCCGCTGCGGCAGCCGTTTCAACCCCATCGTGCTACTCACGGGTGGCGGTGCTGCAACGCCCAACATCGAGAAGTTATTTGCCCGCGAGCTCGGCCTCGACGATGTGCGCTCGGTATTCCCGGAATATGGCTTTACCGAGACAATGACAAACCATATCACCACCTCGGCATACGCAACAGCTGCATCGCTTCTGATCTATGGTGCTAAGCATGGTAGCTGCGCCATTGCCGAACGTCCCACCTTCGGGCCTCGCACCACAGAGGCACGCCAGGCATACGTGCAGCAGCAGGCGACAAACACCGTAAGCAAGACTACACCGGAGCCCGAGAAAGAGGCACAGGATGTTCCAAATGATACCGTTCTTAAGCCAGTCACCCCCGAGGAGATGCCTACTGACGATATTGTTCTTGAGGGCGAGGGTCGCTCGGGAGGCTTTTTTGGCTGGGTAAAGGATAAGATCGAGAAGATGGGCAACACCTTCGCTGGCAGCGAGGACGAGCAGGAGATTTAAAGCCAACTATTTGATATAATGAGCTTAAGATAATATATGGACAACAATAATAACAAGATAACCGACGAGTTGGCACTTGCCATTGCCGGAGATAACCTCTCAACGATGCAGTTCGACAGCGAGTCGATCATCATGGTTATCGGCGTGGGTGGTGCTGGTGGTAACGCCGTGAATCACATGCAGACGATGAATATCACGGGCGTAAACTTCGTCGTATGTAACACCGATAAACAGGCTTTGAACAACTGCACGGTTGCCAACAAGATACAGATTGGCCCGGGTGTTGGTGCGGGTAACAACCCCTCGGTAGGTCGCAAGTATGCCATCGAAAGCGAGGAGCAGCTACGTAGCCTTCTCGAGACCTCGGGCGTTAAGATGCTCTTCATCGCCGCAGGTATGGGTGGTGGTACGGGTACGGGTGCATCGCCTGTCATCGCCAAGATTGCCCACGAGCTTGGCATCCTCACCGTTGCCGTTGTGACCATGCCTTTCCGCATGGAGGGTCCTGGCCGCTATGCCAGCGCCGTGGATGGCATCAACGAGCTTAACAAGTGGGTAGATTCGCTCCTTGTCATCGACAACGAGCGTCTGCGCCAGCTCTATGGCAAACTCCCGTTGAAGGAGGCCTTTGGTAAGGCCGACGATGTATTGGGTATGGCAACCAAGGGTATAGCAGAGCTTATCACCGTGTCGTTTGCGCTGGTACGTGTCGACTTTGCCGATGTCGAGCGCGTTATGCGTGGCAGTGGCCGCGCCCACATGTCGGTAATGAGGGGCATCGGCGAGAACCGCTCTTTGGAGGCAGCCGAGGGTGCGCTCTCATCATCGCTCCTCGACGACAACCATATCTCGGGAGCTAAAGAAATATTGCTCAGTTTCGCCGTGTCGGACATCGACCTGCTCACGCAGGATGATGTGACTATCGCCATGGAGTATATTCAGAAGCATGCGAGCTACACGGACGAGGATGGTAACATCCACGCTGCCGACATCATCTGGGGTGCCAGCGAGAAGCCCTCGTTGGCTGACGATGAGCTTGAGCTCGTTGTCGTTGCAACGCGCTTTGCCGATGGCAACAACCTCAACATCAAGACCGAGTACGTCAACCCCGAGGAGGACACACCCTTCGAGGAGCCTAAGAAGACGACAACAATAGTCGAGCCCCCACAGCCCAAGAAGCGTGAGATTATCGCCAAGCCTCGCGAGGCCGTGACCATCACCCCGCAGCAGGATCGCTACAAGCAGATACTTGCTCAGAAGCGCAACCCCGCCTACGTGCGCCGCAATACGCCGTTTGAGGCTGACAACGAGTCACGCCCACGCACCATCTACCAACACACGCAGCGCGAGCAGTCGGTAGAGGCAGAGGAGCAGACAACAAACAATAGCTCGGTAGGTTCACTCTTTTAATAAGGCAAGAAGATAGATGGATGCAATAGCTATAAGGGAGTGCATAGACCTCTGGTCGGTGGCAGGATTGGGAGCCCTTTCGGTTGTTCTCATCATGCTCTCAGCAATGGCTTCAGGCTCGGAGGTGGCCTTCTTCTCACTCACGCGCGCTGAGATTGAGGAGTTCGAGTCACGCAATGATAGCACGGCACGCCGTGTTGTCGAGCTGCTCAAGAATAGCGACAGATTGCTGGCCACGATACTCGTTGTCAACAACATGATCAACATCTGCCTGGTTATCATCGTCACGCAGCTTGTCGATGCCATATTCATATTCACAGGAATCTGGGAATTTATCTTCAACACGATTGTCATCACCTTCATACTCTTGCTCTTTGGCGAGATTATGCCTAAGGTATTATCGCAGACAAACCCTATGAAGATGGCTGGATTCTTCTCGTTGCCGTTGAAGTTCCTCCGCTGGTTGGTCTATCCGTTAGCCTTTATCCTCATACGCACCTCGAGCCGTGTGAGCCGCTTTGCTACGAAGAATGCCGAGATATCTATCGAGGAGCTTGCCGACGCTGTCGACCTCACCGAGACAGGCTCGGAGGAGGAGCAAAAGATGCTCTCGGGTATCATCTCGTTCGGTCAAACGGAGGTTGTCGAGATTATGCACTCACGCGTGGACATAACCGGCTTGGAGTTTAGCGCAGGCTACGACGAGGTGCGACGCGTGATTGTCGAGACGGGCTACTCGCGTATTCCTGTCTATGGTGACGATTTGGACGATGTGCGTGGTGTACTTTACGTGAAGGATCTTCTTCCGCATATAGGTAAGGCTGATGACTTCGAGTGGCAGCAACTGCTGCGCAAGCCATACTTTATCCCCGAGCACATGATGATCGACGACCTGTTGAAGGCCTTTCAGAAGAAGAAGACGCATATAGCCATCGTCGTTGACGAGTATGGCGCAACACAGGGTCTTGTGTCGCTGGAAGATATCCTTGAGGAGGTTGTCGGCGAGATTACCGACGAGAGCGACGAGGACGAGGATAAGCTCTACGAGAAGATTGGTGAGCGCACCTACATCTTCGATGCTAAGATACATATCGGCGAGTTCGTGCGCGCCATAGGCTACGACGAGGATGCCTTCCAAGATGTCGAGGGCCATGCCGAGACGTTGGCAGGATTGATGATGGAGCTTAAGCGCGACCTGCCGCGTCGTGGCGACGAACTCGCATCACACGGCGTGAAGTTCTTCATCGCCACGATGGATGGACGTAGAGTCGACAAGATAAAGGTGGAGATTGATGGTTAAACTTATCGTTGAGCCTATACAGCAGATGTACGCCTGCTGCGACGCGCTGATCACAGCGGCAGATGTTGCCTCGGCAGTACGCTTTCAGAACGAACGTCGTCGTACGGAGCACCTCGCCTGGCGACGTGTAGTTAGGCGCGAGCTTGGGCGAATGGTCACCATCGACTACAACGATGTGGGAGCCCCCATAGTAGATACACCCAACACCTATATAAGCGTAGCTCACGGCGGCGGCATGGTTGCCGTGGCTATCGCCGAACAGCGCATAGGCGTTGACATCGAGTCTGCCGAGCGCAACTTCGAGCGTGCAAAAGAGCGATATATGAGCTTAGAGGAGCTACGCCTAAGCGATGATAGCCTCTGGCCAGCGATGGCTTGGACGGCGAAGGAGGCGATGTACAAGCTCTATGGCGAGAAGGGCGTTGACCTGCGCGACGACCTGCGCATCGTTGCGTATAACGCGGCGACGAGGTCTATCACGGGAGGATTAGACGGCAGGGGCAAGTCATTGGTCAATATCTCCATTACGGAGGATAATATGGTGGTTGCGGTTGCCACCTTTGAACATAATTAGTACATTTGCACCACATAATACAGACGATGGCAGCAGCACAGAATAATACTATATCGCTTGGTACCGACTCACTCGGCAAGCTTCTCGCACGGTACTCTATACCTGCGATTATCGCTATGGCCTCGTCGTCGCTATACCACATCATCGACAGTATATTCATCGGCCACGGCGTGGGTGGTGCCGCCATCTCGGGTATGGCCATCACACTCCCGATCATGAACATAGCCTCGGCCTTTGGTGCAATGGTCGGCGTGGGTGCTGCAGCCCGCATATCAATACGCTTAGGCGAGGGAAACAAGCGTGCAGCGGAGGATATCCTCGGCAATGCTGTACTCTTGAACCTCACGCTCGGTGTGAGCATCATGCTCGTCTTCCTCTTCTTCCTCGACCCGATACTTGTATTCTTCTCGGGTGGCGAAGCGAGTGCCGAGACATTGGACTACGCACGTAGGTTTATGCGTATCATAATGTTCGGCAACATCATCACGCACCTATATCTCGGACTAAATGAGCAGCTACGTGCCTCGGGGTATCCGCGCAAGGCAATGTATATCATGCTCCTCTCGATGGCGCTATGTACCATCCTCAACCCGCTATTTATCTTTGGCTTCGGCTGGGGCATTGAGGGCTCGGCGCTGGCTACAGTAATAGCACAGAGCGTTGCTCTTAGCGTGCAGATCAAGCACTACACCTCAAAGAGCAGCTTCCTCCGCTTTAAACGTCGTAGTCTACATTTCAAGGGCTCGATCATCAAGAACATCATCTCTATCGGCATGGCACCGTTCCTTCTTAACGTCTGTGCCTCGCTCGTCACACGCTTCATGAATACAGCACTGCTGCGCTACGGCGGCACAGGCATCGACGATGTAGTGTCAGCCTCCACATTCGATGGCAATGTAGGGGATGTCTACGTTGGTGCCTACGGCATCATGAACCGCGTGATACTACTCTTTATCATGGTTGCTCAGGGCTTCAACCAGGGCATGCAGCCCATCGTCGGCTACAACTATGGTGCAAAGCAGTACAGCCGTGTTATCACCGTACTCAAGTATACGATTATAGCCGCGTCGTGCGTGACGACCTTCGCCTTCCTTATCGGAGTATTCTTCCCCCATGAGGTTGCCGCCGCCTTCGTAGACACAAGCAATGGAGCTGCCGACCAGGCGATGGTGGATGTTGTAGCACAGGGTTTGGGTGTGGCAATGATGGTATTCCCGCTTGTCGGCTTCCAGATTGTGGCGGGTAGCTTTTTCCAGTATATCGGCCGCGCACCGCTGGCAATGTTCCTGTCAACTACACGCCAGCTACTGTTCCTGCTACCGTTGTTGCTGACCCTCACGCCCAAGTATGGAGCTATGGGCGCTTGGATGTCGATGCCTATCGCCGACATGCTGTCCGTGATCGTTGCGGGCACGTTGCTGTTCTTCCAGATACGCAAGTTACGACGCATGGAGCACGACCTACACTTCAGCCGCTAATATATATAATAGGTAAGGCTGGCACCATCTCTGTCCCAAAAGACTATATTCCAACTATCAGGCAGTTCCCTTACGAGGAGCTGCCCTTTGCATATTTATTGACACTGCGACATACAAATAAAAGGAGTTTTATGGGTGCCGTAGCACTCAAAAAGGCGTAAAATAATCGAATTATGCAGATTCTTGATTTAATATTTTGTAGTTTAAAAAAAAGTCTTTAACTTTATAATCCGCAAAGGCCAATAAGCATTTAACAGATCCCTCGGCGGGTTGAGCAAAAGGGCTTTATGGAGGTAGAAAAAAACCTAAAAAACTAATATACTATGAAAAACTATTCAGCAAAAGAGATTAAGAACATCGTTCTTATTGGTGCGCCTGGCACTGGAAAAACTACCCTTGCAGAGGCAATGGCTTTCGAGGGTAAGGTTATTGATCGCAGGGGTAGTATCGAGAACAACAATACGATTTCGGATAACACCGATATCGAGCACGAATATAAGCGTTCTATATACGCTACAACCCTCTTTACTGAGTTTATGGATCGTAAGCTCAACATCATCGACTGCCCCGGTTCGGACGACTTCTGTGGTTCGCTCTTCTCGGCTTTCAAGGTAGGTGACGTTGGTGTTATGGTTCTCAACGCACAGAATGGCTGGGAGGTAGGCTCTGAGCTTCAGTCGCGCTACGCTCGCATTCTTAACAAGCCCCTTATCGGTGTTGTTAACCAGCTCGATGGCGACAAGGCTAACTTCGACGCTACCGTGGAGGGCATCCGTGCAAACTCATCTGTTAAGCCCGTCATCGTTCAGTATCCTATCAACCAGGGCACTGGCTTCGACTCGTTCATCGACGTATTGATGATGAAGATGTATAAGTTCATCGACGAGAATGGTAAGCGCGAGGAGTATCCAATCCCCGAGAGTGAGATGGATCGTGCCAACGAGCTCAATCAGGAGCTTGCAGAGGCTGCTGCCGTTTACGATGACGCTCTTATGGAGCTATACTTCGAGAAGGGCTCGCTCACTCAGGATGACATCCGTGCAGGTTTGAAGCTCGGCGTATCGAAGCGTGACATCATGCCTATCTTCTGTGCATCGGGTAAGCGCGACATCGGTACTAAGCGTCTTATGGAGTTCATCATCAACGTTGCTCCTGGCCCATTGAAGGCACCTGCATTCCTCTCAACCGAGGGTGAGGAGATTCTTGCCAACGCCGAGGAGCCCGCAGTAGCATTCGTATTCAAGAGCCAGATTGAGCAGCACATCGGCGAGATCACATATTTCCGCGTAGTTCGTGGTAAGGTTACCGAGGGTATGGAGCTCGTGAACTCACGCACAGGCAACAAGGAGAAGCTC
>CALBKP010000087.1 GCA_937895825.1 uncultured Alistipes sp.
GGGCGATCCGCTCACGGCCAAGCAGATCACGGCCACGGAGCGCTTCACGATGGCTCCCGCGCGCTACAACGAGGCATCGCTCGTCAAGCGCATGGAGGAGCTCGGCATCGGTCGTCCTTCGACCTACGCCCCGACCATCACGACGATCATCAACCGCGGCTATGTCGAGAAGCAGAACCGCGAGGGCCACAAGCGCAGCTATCAGCAATTTACCCTTTCGGGCAACAAGCTCACCTCGAAGCAGATGAGCGAGAGTGTCGGCAAGGAGCGCAACCGCCTCTCGCCGACCGATATCGGCATGCTGGTCAATGACTACCTCGAGACGCAGTTCGGTCCCATCCTGGATTACAACTTCACGGCCTCGGTCGAGAAGGAGTTCGACCGCGTAGCCGAGGGTGAGATCACCTGGTCGAAGATGATTGACGACTTCTACGGTCCCTTCCACAAGATGGTCGATGAGGCCATCGGCACGCAGACCGACCGCACGAGCCAGGTGCGTGAGCTCGGTGTAGATCCCGCGACGGGTCACATCGTACGCGCCCGCATCGGTCGCTACGGCCCGATGGTCGAGATCGAAAGTGGCGAGGAGGGCAAGAACCGCTTTGCCTCACTCAAGAAGGGTCAGCTCATCGAGTCGATCACGCTGGAGGAGGCCCTCGAGCTCTTTGCCCTGCCGCGCACGGTGGGTGAGCTGGATGGCGAGGAGCTGGTCGTAGGTATCGGCCGCTTCGGTGCCTACATCCGCCACGGCAAGTCGTTCACCTCGTTGCAGAAGGGTGACGATCCCTACACGGTAAGCTACGAGCGTTGCGTGGAGCTGGTCAAGGCCAAGGAGGCTTCGGCAGCCGCCTCGCGTACGCCGCTGCGCACCTTCGAGGAGGAGAAGGATCTGCTCATCAAGCAGGGCCCCTATGGTGCCTACATCGCCTACAAGGGGAAGAACTACCGCCTGCCGAAGGGCGCGAAGGTTGAGGAGCTGACACATGAGCAGTGCCTCGATATCATTGCCAAATCAAAGAAAAGATCATAAACCTTAAAACCCAATTAGCTATGAAGAAGATGCTTACTCTGCTCGTTGCGCTGTGCGCCACAATGGCTGCATGGGCACAAGCTCCCGAGGCGAAGGCTGCGGAGGGCTACCAATTCACCGATATCAAGGTGATTGAGACGACGCCTGTCAAGAATCAGAACCGCAGTGGTACCTGCTGGTGCTACTCGACGATGACCTTCCTCGAGGCCGAGATTCTGCGTGCCGGTGGTGAGGCTGTACACCTGTCGGAGATGTTCGCCGTGCGCCACGCCTATATGAAGAAGGCCGAGATGTATGTACGCATGCACGGCCACCTGAACTTTGCCGAGGGCGGTGCTGCTCACGACGTTACGGAGGTCATCAAGGAGTACGGTATCGTACCCAACGAGGTATATACGGGTATGAACTACGGCACGGAGTTGGCCGATTTCCACGAGATTACCCCCGTCATGACGGCCTACCTGGATGCGGTGATCAAGGCCGGCGACACGTCGCGTCGTCCCCTGACGACCGCCTGGAAGCGCGGTTTCAACGCCATCCTGGATGAGTACTTCGGCGAGCTGCCCGAAAGCTTCGTATGGAAGGGCAAGGAGTACACCCCGAAGTCGTTTGCCGAGTCGCTGCCGATCGATATGGACGACTATATCGACCTGAGCTCATTCACGCACCACCCCTTCTACGAGCAGTTCGTGCTGGAGGTTCCCGACAACTGGATGTGGGGTCAGGTATATAACCTGCCGATGGAGGAGATGATGCGCGTCGTGGATCACGCTCTGGAGAATGGCTACACGCTGGCCTGGGGTACGGATGTAAGCGAGAAGGGCTTCAGCCGCACGAAGGCCATCGGTGTGATTCCCGAGACCGATCCCAAGTCGATGAGCGGCACGGAGGCTGAGCGCTGGGGCTCGCTGACGGCCAAGGAGCGCGAGGCTGCCCTCTACTCGTTCGAGAAGCCGACGAAGGAGCGCGAGATCACGCAGGAGATGCGCCAGGAGGCTTTCGACAACTACGAGACGACCGACGACCACGGCATGGTCATCGTGGGCACGGCCAAGGACCAGAACGGCACGATCTATTATAAGGTACAGAACTCGTGGGATACGGTAAAGCCGTATGACGGTTTCTGGTACTTCTCGAAGCCCTTCGTGGCCTACAAGACCACCGACCTGATGGTCAATAAGAAGGCGCTGCCGAAGGATATCGCCAAGAAGCTCGGCCTGTAAAAACAGCCCCACAACCAAAAAAGAGCAACCCGTTTGGGTCGCTCTTTTTTATGGTAATGATGCCAAAAGCACGAAAAACTCTCAACTCTCAACTTTTAACTTTTAACTTTGACCTGCCTACGGCAGCTCGACTTTGCTCCGCCTCGGCATAGTCCGCAAGCGGCCTCTGCTCTCGGCTTAATCGCAAAGTTCAACTTTCAACTCTCAACTCTCTTTCCTCTTCGCTCTTTCCTCTTTCAGAAGCCATGAAGGTAGTTCTAACCGACCGTATCTACGCCTACTTCCTGCGCCTGACACGCAGACTCTCAACCCGTCAGATGTTGATGGTGTTGGCCGTCATTGTGGGCGTATTGGCAGGTCTCGGCACCTTCCTCTTCGAGGTGCTGCTGCACGGCATCGGGCAGGGACTGACTCGCTGGTTCTCGGTCGAGAAGGCACAATTCCTCTACCTGATCTACCCCGTGATCGGTATCATCCTCGCCACGCTCTTCGTGCGGCACATCGTCCGCGACAACATCTCGGAGGGTGTAACGCGTGTGCTCTATGCCATGTCGCGCCGCGACTCGCGCATTGCGCGCCACAACTGCTGGACCTCGATCGTGGGAGGTGCCACGACGATCGGATTTGGTGGTTCGGTGGGTCCCGAGGCCCCGATCGTATTGACGGGTGCCGCCATCGGATCGAACGTGGCCCAGCTGGCAAGGCTCAACTACAGGCACACCACCCTGCTGCTCTGCTGCAGTGCGGGTGCTGCCCTTGCAGCGATCTTCAAAGCCCCGATTACGGGCGTGATCTTCGTCCTGGAGATTCTGATGCTCGACATCACCGCCACCTCGATTATCCCCCTGCTGATTGCTACCGTCACGGCCACCACCATCGCCTTTATCCTGCGCGGTTTTGACCCCATAATCGCCGTGACACTCCGCCCCGAAGATGCCTTCGAGCTGTGGCAGATACCGCTCTTCATCCTGCTGGGCGTGGCATGCGGATTGATGGCGTGGTACCTTACCTCGATGAATTCGCGCGTGGGTGCCTTCTTCAAGCAACAACCGACACAATACCGCAAGTGGCTGATCGGTGGCGTGATCCTCGGCCTTTTGATCTTCATCTTCCCGCCCCTCTATGGCGAGGGCTACGAAGCCTTCGTAGGGCTGATGCACGGTCAGACGGATCAGCTCTTCAACAACTCGCTCTTCTACCGCTTCTCGCACATCGAGTGGGTGATCATCCTCTTCGTGGTGGCCACGATGTTCTTCAAGGTGATCGCCATGGCTACGACCAATGCCGCCGGCGGTGTGGGTGGTACATTTGCCCCGTCGCTCTTCGTAGGCGCCTTCACGGGTGCTGCCCTGGCTCTGATCTGCAACGCGCTGTTCGATTGGCAGGTGCCGATTGCCTCCTTTACGCTGGTCGGCATGGCGGGCGTGATGGCCGGTGTGATGAATGCACCCCTCACGTCGATCTTCCTCATTGCCGAGCTCTCGAACGGTTACGGCCTCTTCATCCCGCTGATGATCACGGCCTGCATCTCGTTTGCCGTGAACTACTACCTCGACCCCGACTCGATCTACACGAAGCAACTGCGCCAAAAGGGCGAGCTTTTGACCCACGACAAGGATCAATCGGTCTTCGTCTTCCTGAAGCTCGACGAGCTGATGGAGACCGACTTCATCCGCATCCGCTCGCACATGACCCTGGGCGACCTGATTACGATTATCTCCTCGGCACGCCGCAACATCTTCCCCGTGGTGGATAACTACGGCAAGCTCCTCGGCGTTGTACAACTCGACGACCTACGTCACGACATGTTCAACCGCGAGAAGTGGGGAAAGCCCATTATGCACTACATGATACAACCGCCAGATAAGATCCTCGATCACGAGATGATACAGAGCATCATGCCACGCTTCGAGCAGGCAAACACATGGATGCTACCCGTGGTAGACAAGGAGAATCACTACCTCGGCTTTATATCGAAGTCGCGCATCCTGAACTCTTATCGCGAAGCGTTAGTTAACGTATCTCAAGCTGATTAATTAGATAAGTTGGAACAAAACAAAAAAGAATAACATAAGATTATGGCATTACAATGTGGAATCGTAGGACTTCCTAACGTGGGTAAGTCTACACTTTTTAACTGTCTGTCGAATGCGCGTGCGCAGGCGGCAAACTTTCCGTTCTGTACAATCGAGCCTAACGTGGGTGTTATCACCGTGCCCGATGAGCGTCTGACGAAGCTTGTGGAGATTGATAACCCCAAGCGTGTTGTGCCCACAACCATTGAGATCGTTGACATCGCAGGCCTTGTGAAGGGTGCATCTAAGGGCGAGGGACTCGGTAATAAGTTCTTGGCAAATATCCGTAACACCAACGCTATCATCCACGTATTACGTTGTTTCGAGAATGACAACATCACGCACGTTGACGGCACCGTTGACCCCGTGCGCGACAAGGGCATCATCGACACAGAGCTTCAGCTAAAGGATCTTGAGACCATCGAGAACCGCATCGGCAAGTGCCAGAAGCAAGCAACGGCAGGCGATAAGATTGCCAAGCGTCAGTACGATATCCTCTGCCGCTACAAGGAGGCATTGGAGCAGGGTCTGTCGGCACGCACTGTGGAGCTCACGGCCGAGGAGCGCAAGACCGTGTGGGACTTAAACCTCCTTACCGACAAGCCTGTGTTGTACGTATGCAACGTCGATGAGTCGGCAGCGGTTAACGGCAATGCCCACACCGAGGCGGTGAAGGCCGCTATTGCCAACGAGCATGCCGAGATGCTTATCGTTGCTGCATCGGCCGAGGCGGACATCGCCGAGCTTGAGAGCTACGAGGAGCGTCAGATGTTCCTTCAGGATATGGGTCTTGAGGAGTCGGGCGTGAGCCGCTTGATTAAGGCTGCTTATCGTCTGCTTGACCTCCAGACATTCTTCACTACGGGTGCTGACGAGAGCCGCGCCTGGACATTCCGTCGTGGCATGAAGGCCCCTGAGACCGCTGGTATCATCCACACCGACTTCGAGCGTGGCTTCATCCGTGCTGAGGTTATCAAGTATGCAGATTACGTTGAGCTTGGATCGGAACGTGCCTGCCGCGATGTGGGTAAGATTGGCATTGAGGGTAAGGAGTATATCGTCCAGGATGGCGACATCATGCACTTCCTCTTTAACGTATAACCGACTTTAAAACTAACAACATCTAAATTTATACTACTATGAACAACCTTTGGAAATACATCATCATTGCCTCAGCAATCGTACTATCGGCAATCGTCGTGTCAACAGCATACACTCAGCGTTACCGCACAGCGGCGGGAACAATCACCGTAACAGGTCTTGGCGAGACGGAGTTTACCTCCGACCTTATCATCGTTAAGGGATATATCAACGTCGAGAATATGAACGCAGCGGAGGGCTACCGCGAGATGGATCGCAACCGCACGAAGGTCGTTAACTTCCTCAAAAGCCACGGCATCGCCGAGGATAACATTTCGTTTGCAATGCTCTCGCACCATGAGATGTACAACTCGTTGTATCAGGAGGGTAAATACATAGGCGAGGAGTTTGCAGGTTACTCGCTCACACAGGAGTTCACCATCGAGTCGAACGATATCGACGCAGTGGAGAGCGTGGCGCGCGAGCTAACATCGCTCTTGGCCGATGGCGTTAATATCAGCGTTCACGAGCCTATGTACTTTTACAGCGACCTCAACACCTTGAAGCTCGACCTTATTGCTTCGGCCGCAGCCGATGCCAACAAACGTGCTTCACTCATCGTATCGAACTCTGGCGCACAGCTCGGCGACTTGGTATGGTCAACAGCTGGTGTATTCCAGATTACGGCAGCTACGGGCGACGAGGAGTTCTCGGCAGGTGGTGCGTTCAACCTCTCGTCACGCGAGAAGAAGGCACGTGTAACGGTACGTGCAGAGTACAAGATTAAGAATGACTAACAAAAACAATTAAACTAATAAGATTATGAATCGCGAAGTAAGAGTTCGTTTTGCACCCAGCCCCACGGGCCCGCTACATATTGGCGGTGTACGCACAGCACTATATAACTACCTTTTCGCTCGCCGTCACGGTGGTAAGATGATCCTACGTATTGAGGATACCGACTCGCAACGTTTCGTGCCTGGTGCCGAGGAGTATATCATCGAGTCGCTCAAGTGGTGCGGCATCGAGATTGACGAGGGTGTTGGCGTTGGTGGCCCCCACGCTCCCTACCGTCAGAGCGAACGTAGAGAGATATATTTAAAGTATGCTAAGCAGCTCGTTGATGCTGGTTGGGCGTACTACGCCTTCGATACGCCCGAGGAGCTCGACACGCTTCGCAAGGAGGCCGAGGAGGCAGGCAAGACCTTCGCCTACAACTACGAGGTGCGCGAGAAGCTACCCACATCACTCAGCCTTACGGCCGAGGAGGTTGAGGCACGCATCGCACGTGGTGACCAGTGGGTTGTACGCTTCAAGATGCCCGAGAACGAGATCGTGAAGATGGATGACCTTATCCGCGGCCATGTAGAGGTTAACACCTCGACGCTCGACGATAAGGTACTCTATAAGTCAGCCGATGCACTGCCCACGTACCACCTTGCAAATATCGTCGACGACCACCTTATGGAGGTGTCGCACGTTATCCGTGGCGAGGAGTGGTTGCCATCACTTCCGTTGCACTACCTCTTGTACCGCGCCTTTGGCTGGACAGAGACCCAGCCAGAGTTTGCACACCTTCCGCTTCTTCTGAAGCCTACGGGTAGCGGCAAGCTCTCGAAGCGCGATGGTGACAAGATGGGATTCCCCGTATTCCCCCTATTCTGGACATCACCCACAGGCGAGACATCGCGTGGCTACCGCGAGGATGGCTACCTTGCCGAGGCATTTATAAATATGTTGTCGTTGCTCGGTTGGAATCCAGGCACCGATCAGGAGATATTCTCTATGCAGGAGCTTATCGATGCCTTCTCGCTCGACCGCGTGTCGAAGGCAGGTGCTCGCTTCCAGCCCGACAAGGCTAAGTGGTTTAATGCCCAGTATATGCACTCGCTCAGCAACGAGCAGCTTGCTCCCTTTGCACAGCCCATACTCAAGGCTCACGGCGTAGAGGTATCTGACGAGCTTGCTGGCAAGGCTGCCGGTATTATGAAGGAGCGCATGACCCTCACCACCGACATCTGGGACCTCACGTCATTCTTCTTCGTAGCCCCAACTGAGTACGAGGAGAAGCTTACAAAGAAGCAGTGGAAGGGCGACAACCCCGCTATGTTGGCTAAGCTCCGTGGCGTATTGGAGGGCATCGAGGACTTCTCGAAGGAGAATACCGAGGCCGTAGTGCGTGCATGGATTGAGGCTGAGGGCTATGCTCTTGGACAGGTAATGAACACACTGCGTCTGGCGCTGGTAGGTGCAGGTAAGGGTCCAGGTATGTTCGATGTAACTGAGTTTATCGGCAAGGCTGAGTGCTTGAAGCGTATCGACAACCTTGTTGCCAACGTAACACCCGTAGAGTAATGGAGATTTTACAGCATATTTGGGGTTCAACGCCCGAGGGCGAGGGTATCATCCTCTACACAATGCGTAACAGCCGTGGCTCAGAGGTACAGCTATGTAACGTAGGTGCTGCCATCGTTGGCGTTAAGTTCGCCGACCGCAATGGTCACATCGATGACGTGGCACTTGGTTACAAGGATGCTATGAGCTACTTTGGCGATGGCGCAGCGAGTGGCAAGAGCGTAGGTCGCGTGGCAGGACGTATCGCACGCGGACAGATGGAGATCGAGGGTGTGGAGTATCGCTTGGAGGTAAACAACGGTCCCAACCACCTCCACGGTGGCACTAAGGGCTTTGCTAACCGCTACTGGGAGGGTCGCGTGGAGACCAACCGCGTGGTCTTCAGCTACGTGGCCGAAGATATGGAGCAGGGCTACCCTGGCGAGCTTGTTGTCGAGGCTATCTACGACTTCGACGACGAGGATAACCTCGAGATCACATACGTTGCTAAGTCTAATAAGACGACCGTCGTAAACCTCACGAACCACCTCTACTGGAACCTCCACGGTGAGGGCTCGGGTAAGACAATCCTCGACCACGAGCTCAAGCTCAATTGCTCAGAGGTGTTGGAGATGGACACCGTGCAGATACCTACGGGTAAGCTCCTCGAGGTTAAGGGCACGGCTCTCGACTTTACAGACTGGCGTGAGTTTAGCCTCGATATCGACTCGGAGTTTAACAACATACGCAACTTCCGCGGCTACGACCACTGCTTCAAGGTGGATGGCTACAAGAAGAACATCCTTCAGGAGGTTGGCGAGCTACGTTGCAAGGCTACTGGCCGTAAGGTCACGGTGCTCTCGTCGCAGCCCGCAGCGGTACTCTACACGGGTAACTGGTTGGCTGGTGGCTGCCCTATCACGAAGAGCGACAAGCGCTACGACGACTACGCTGGAGTGGCCATCGAGTGTCAGGGCTTTAGCGATGCGGTACACCACCCCCACTTCCCCTCTATCGAACTCAAGGCAGGAGAGCTATATTGCAACAAGATTGTCTTTAAGCTCGGCACGTTCTAACACGACGTAACTCATACGATTAAAAGCGAAACTTTTATGCTAAAATGCATCGAGTTTCGCTTTTTTTTGTATATTTGTGGCCAACAGAAAATATTATTCGAGAACTTAACATTAGAATATGAACAGATTTCTCATTTCCACAATCGCGCTACTGCTCTTTGCAGCATGTACGCAGGATAATTTAGGCGATATTCCGAGTGATATGTCGCAGTGCAGCAAGCTCCGCAACTGGAGCGAGGATGCCGCCAAAGGCCGCCTAATGGTGTGTCTTAAAGAGGGGGCAGATGTCTCTTCTATCGAAGACCTCGCGCTGGAGATTGAGCCACTTTTCCCGGGAACAAAGAGTGCGAAGATGTCGCGCTGGCAGCTCGTTGAGTTCGACAAGAGCCTCGACCTTCGAGCAACAGCCGAGCGTATAGCCGAGAGCGAGAGTGTGGAGTGCGTGGAGTTCGACCTCCCCGTGAAGCGCATCACTGGTCAGAAGGTAGCAATGCCCATAACAAAGCCCGAGCCCACGCGCTCGGTGGTGATGCCTTTTGACGACCCTGAACTTCCGTGGCAGTGGCACTATTACAACGATGGATCACTGAGTGAGTATGCCGATAATGAGGAGTATTGCTTGGCAGGTGCCGACATCAACCTCTTCAATGCATGGAAATACACCGCCGGTGACAAGCGTGTGATTGTGGCAGTGATGGATGGTGGCGTTATGACCAACCACCCCGACTTGGAGGATAACATGTGGGTTAACGAGGCGGAACAGTTTGGCCTTACGGGCGTTGACGATGACAATAACGGCTATGTAGATGATATTCACGGCTACAACTTCGTATACGACAACGGCAATGTTACGGCTGACGACCACGGCACGCACGTAGCGGGAACTATCTCAGCTGTAAACAACAACGGCTATGCTGTATGCGGCATTGCTGGAGGTACGGGCAAGGGCGACGGCGTACGTCTCATGTCGATACAGATCTTCGACGGCGAAGAGGGATGCTACAACCATCAGTTGGCTCGCGGATTTATGTATGCAGCCGACAATGGTGCGGTACTCATCAACAACTCGTGGGGCTATGATCCTGACAGCTACCAATCGGACCGCGAGTTCGAGTATTGGGACTCGGTACTTAAGGATGCTATCGACTACTTCGAGACAAACGCTGGCCTGGAGGGTGTTATTGATGGTGGTCTTGCTATCTTCGCTGCGGGCAACGAACTTTATCCCGAGGCGGCATATCCTGGTGCATACCATAAATATACGTGTGTAACAGCAATGGCCTCGGACTATACTGCGGCTTACTACACAAACTATGGCCCCGGATGTAATATCTCGGCACCTGGTGGCGATGCTAACTACGGCACGTTGTTCTGCATATCATCGACATCATTAGACCTCAAGTGGGGCTACGAATATATGCAGGGAACGTCGATGGCGACACCTCACGTCACTGGCTGCGCTGCCCTTGCACTATCGTATGCCATAAAGCAGGGCTACACGCTTACGGCTGCGGAGCTACGCAACTTGCTCCTCACCTCGACAAATGACATCAACGCCTATCAAACTGGCTCAAAGCTTTGCTACGACCATATAAACGGCGAATACTTCAATATGAACCTCGCGCCCTACGCTGGTAAACTGGGCTCGGGTTGCATCGACGTACACAAGCTCCTTATGCAGATGGATGGCACACCTTGCCTCTATTTCCGCACGGGCACGCCAACAATGCTCTCGCTCAACGAGTTCTTCGGCGGCAGCTCTAAGGATCTGACATACGATGGTTGCGAGGTGTCGAACGAGACACGCGAGGCATTGGGTATGACCTCAACCCCTACAATCGAGAATGGTCTTCTTAAGGTTGAGTGTACAAAGCCTGGTACTGGCCGTATAAAGGTGCGCGCCATCGTTGGCGGCCAGATGCTCGGCGGAGGCGATATGATTGGTGGCATGATCGTAGAGCGCGAGTTCGAGATGGTCGTGCGCGGATCGGTAGCAGCAAATGGCGGATGGCTCTAATTGTTCAATTAGTAATGAGAAGATACATATATATATTATTAGGCACAATGCTCTTTGCCGGATGCGGGAAGATTATCGAGAGGGTTCAGTCAATACAATATCACTTTGGCGAGGCCGAGATGAGCGTTACCGCTACATCGGCCACGGTAACTACCGATATGCCTTACGTTACGGTCTACGACGAGCCACTTGAGGGTGGCAGCTTCTCGATAGAGTACTGCAAATGAGATTGTGGATAAGAGAGTAGTGTTTGAGATTGTCGATCTATCGCCTGATACAAAATATTTGCTATATTTTAGATTCGAGCATACGGAGACTGGTTACCATCGCGAGTTGGCAGACACATTCAAGACTAAGAAGTTATAGTGATACATAAGATAAATAGAACTATGAAGAGATACCTATATATAACCATCAGTGTTTTAGCGATGATGTTGACTACGGCATGTGAGCCATGGGAAGAGTTAGAGGTCAGCGTGTTTCACTTCGGAGCATCGGAGGCAACCACGACCGATGATAGCGCAACTATTATCGCGGACATCCCATATATAACCATAAACGGTGTAAGGCAGACCGATCCAACATTCTACCTCGAATATATGGCCATCGGTAACGAAGCAGACATCAAGACTGCTACACTCTACCATATCGAGGGCGAGAGGGCGATATTTAAGATTAATGGTTTACAACCCGAAACAGCATACAAGGCATACGTGGTTGCCGACGGTGGATCAATGGGTGTGATGACTGGCCCCGACATCATGTTCACCACCCAGCAGCATATACCCATAGTATCTATTACATACACCACATCGATTGATGCCAAGGGTATTATGGCAACTATCACTCTTTCGGATGTAGCATACTTGGTAGATGACGTGGCTCAGGAGATTGAGAGTGTTAAGTTGGAGTATGCACGTAAGCGCTCAGAACTTGAGTGGGTCGAGGTGGATATGACAGATCGGGAGAGTGTTTCACTTCCTGAAGAAAGTGGCGAGTATCTCGACGAGAAGAGTAAATATCTCTACCGAGTTACTATCACCCCTGCAAATACGGAGTTTGAGCCTATAACCACCGAGGAGAATGAGTTTGAGACCGAGTATGCCGAGATTACTGCCGAGCTATCAAAGCCCAATGTGGCTATCGTAGGCGATAATATTGAGGTTGCCGTAGAGAGTGTCAAGGTATGGTTTGATGGCGTGGAGCGTCCCGACTACCACTACTTAGAGTACTACGTATATTATCGTGAACCAGGTGGAGAAAAGGCATTTTGGGAGAATAAGACGGAGGTCGAGCTAAACAATGGCGGCATAAGCCTCTCGCTCGCCTTGTCATCGTTCGAGGAGGGCAAGGAGTATGAGTTTGCTGGTGCTGTTGTTGCTGGTGCTGAGCGAAAGGTGCGCCTATCCGATATTGTGACAATCACAATTCCTAAGGAGGATACACCTACACCTCCCACACCTCCCGCTCCACCCGTTGGTGGCAGTTCGGATACTACGGCGATAGCTGGCGACTGGCACCTTGCAGAGTGGCGTGGCGCGACACCCTCGTTTGATGTCTATATGTCAATTACCGATGATGGCATTGTGAGCCTATGGCAGCGCATAGAGAGCCGCGAATGGCAGCTATTTTACAGCACAGTAATCTACGAGAATGACACCATCTGGGGCGAGTACACCGATGGTATCGCATGGGGCGCTTCGTACTTAGTAGCGATAGATGGCGACCGTATGACTTGGACAGATACGCTCTTCTCGTCGGATGTATCGGTATACGAACGTACTGAGATACCCGATGAGGTGACATCAAACGTAAGTTACGCAACAAGAGCAGTATCGGAGCGTTTCCTCTAAGGTGAGATGTTGATATATTGAGGAATGGTTATGTGGCGTTTGTTTACTATCTTGAGCTTAGCAATAACACTATGCAGTTGCTCAAGAGATGAGGGGGTGATAAGACCATCGTCGGGTTCTACACAAGAGCGCATATACGCTACATTTGAACAACCCGACACCCGTACATATATAGACACTGAGCATAAGATCCACTGGCACGAGAGCGATGAAATATCGCTCTTTCGTGGCCTGGACATAAATACGCGCTACGTATTCGATGGACATACTGGCGACCGAGAGGGAAGTTTTATATTGGCCGATATTGACATTATTGGTGGCATTGAGTTGGAGCGAAGCTATGCGATATATCCCTACAATCGCTATACTACCATCTCTACCCAGGAGAGAGTGACATACACCCTACCCAAGAGTCAGGCATATGCCGATGGTACATTCTCATGCGGTGCTAACCTAATGATGGCGACATGTGCAACTGCTGACGATGTAAACTTTAGCTTCAAGAATTGTTGTGGCTATCTGCGTCTGCAACTGTACGGCTCAGATACAACGATTCGGAGCATTGAGCTACGTGGCAACAACAACGAGTCGTTAGCTGGTGATGCTACCCTCATGGTCTCGGACGATGGACTGCCAGTGGTGATAATGGATGTGGCATCTACGGCAACGCTCAGCATGGATTGTGGCGAGGGTATAACACTTAGCAATTCGGCAGCCGCACCCACTGAGTTCTGGTTTGTAGTACCACCAACACTATTTAACGATGGATTTACCATCACGCTTACCGACGATGGCGGCCGCGAGATACGAAAAACGACATCTAAGCGCGTGGCTATCGAGCGCAACGTTATACAGCCCATGTCGGCTATCGAGGTGTCATTTGCCGAGGCTGACACGACATTTAAAAAGATGTGCGGCACGTGGCAACTCGACAGATGGCGCGGGGCAACGCCAAACTTCGAGGTATATATGGATATTCAGGAGGATGGCACGGTAACTTTGTGGCAGAAGATCGAGAGCCGCGAATGGGACCGTTACGACAGCGTAGCCACGCTTAACAACAACACCATCTGCGGTACATATAGCGATGGTGTTGCATGGAGTACAAGTTATAGTGTATCAATCGAAGGCGAGGCGATGACGTGGACAAGCACACTTGATTCAAGCGACATATCCATATATACACGAACAGCTCTTCCCGCATGGCTTAATACAACACGCACAAGCAACAACTGCTACGAGAGACGACATCTATAACGGTATAGGGACAGAAAATAGTTAGGGCTACTCGAATAATCGAGTAGCCCAATTTTAACATCCTTAGAACTCATTAGTTCATCGTAGGAAGGAACGAGTAATCTCGGCCATACTCCAAGTGCTGCTCAACGAAGTTTGTGGGGTAGATAATCTTAACATCCACAACCTTTCCAGCCTCGTCGGTAACAAGCTCGTAGTCGGGGTTAACAAAGCCACTATAAGGCTCGATGTTCAACGCCTTGTTACGTGCGATAACCTCTGCATGGAGCTCGGGATCGACCTTTACGGCATAGGCCTCAACAAGAGCCTTACCAGCCTCGTAGTCACCCTCCGACTTTATGCGTTGAACCTCACAAAGAAGCTCACCAAAGAGCTCGCGGAGACGTACGAAGTCGTTGATAACAACGTAACGCTTGTCATTCTCAGTTACCCACTCGATAACGTTCTCAGCCTTGCCCTTCTCGTAGCACCACTCGGCGATGAGCTTGCGGTTACGCATGTGGTCCTCCTCGACATTCTTACCGGGCTCGATACGTGAGAGCTGGGTCATGATACCATTCATGATATAGTCTGAGTACTGTGCCCAAGCAACATCCAACGTAGGGATAAGACCAATCTCAACGAGTTTCTGGTCGCCGAGGTAGTAGAGAGCAAATAGGTCGGCACGAGCCTCCTCCAACGTAGAAGAGTAGGTGCGGAGCTCATCGCCCTTAGTACCAGGAGCGAGCTGGCCAGAACCATGACCAAGGCACTCGTGAAGGTCGGTATGGAGATCGTCAGAGAGCTTGCCATACTTCTTAAGACGCTCGCGGTCCTCCTCGCGGAGAACAAACTCCTCCATAAAGCCGTTGCCCTGAGCTACCTTATCGTATGCATAGGTGATGTTGTCGATGGTCACAGACTTCGAGCCATACTCCTTACGAATCCAATCGGCGTTGGGTAGATTGATGCCGATAGCTGTCGATGGGAAACAGTCGCCACCAAGCATTGCCACGGTGATAACCTTAGCCGATACGCCTTTAACCTCCTCTTTGCGATACGCAGGATTGATAGGAGCATTATCCTCGAACCACTGAGCGTTAGCGGCCATAATCTCGGTACGCTTGCAAGCCTCCTCGTCGCGGAAGTTTACAACAGACTCCCACGATGACTTGATGCCGAGGGGATCGCCATAGTTCTCGATAAAGCCGTTAACAACATCTACGTTTGAGGCAGTATCCTGCACCCAAAGGATATTGTAAGCATCGAAGTCAGCAAGGTCACCCGAACGGTAGTACTTAACAAGGGCTGTGAGAATCTCCTGCTGCGTGGGGTTAGCTACGGTGATAGCCTTCTCCAACCAGTAGACGATCTGCTCGATAGCCTCAGTGTACATGCCGCCAACCTTCCACACCTTCTCTACGATCTCGCCATTCTCATTGCGCATGAGCTTAGAGTTAAGACCATAAGAGATAGGCTCGGGGTTGCCAGCATCAGCGGCAGCCATGCCCTGGTAGAAGGCCTCGGCCTCAGACTGTGTTACCCCCTCATAGTAGTTACCAGCAGATGCCAACACTACATCAACACCCTCGGAGCGGTTCAGACGTGAAGCGTAGAGCGTCTCGTCGAAGATAATCTGGCAGAGGAGGTCGTCCTCGATCTGGCGATTCTCATCGTTGATATACTTGGCAAGCTGCTCACGGAACCAGCCCTCAGAAAACTCAGCCTTGAACTTATCGTTCGAGTAGTGGTGGTGGATACCGTTAGCAAACCACACCTTCTTCAAATACTTCTCGAAAGCCGCAAACTCATCGCCCTCGCGCACCTCCGAAGCAGTGTAGATGCTCTCCAAAGTACGACGCACAGCAAGGTTGTACTTAAAATTCTGGTCGAAGAGGATGTCTCGGCCACACTTAGCAGCCTCAGCGAGATAGTAGATAAGCTCCTTCTCCTCGAGGCTGAGTTCCTCGAAGCCAGGAACCTCGTAGCGAATGACCTTGATGTCGTCGAAACGATCGACAACCCACGGTTTCTCGGCCGTCTCGGTCACGTTCTCGGTGTTAGTAGCACACGATGTCAATGCTAAAACGCCCATAACAGTTAGTCCTAAAATTTTGTTCATCATTTAATTTTTTGGTTTGACTTTTCTGGCGTAAAAGTACAACATTATTGCGATACTGCCAAACTTTTTAACGTTTGTACACCACTCTTAGCCATTTTTCGCTACCTTTGCCGCAAAATTGTAATGTTTAAACCATAATTACTATGTTATTCAAGGGTATATCAACAATAGCACTGCTTGTTTGCTCTAATATATTTATGACGTTAGCGTGGTACGGACATATCGCCTTCAAGTCGAGTCTACAACGTTACGGCATCGTCGCAATCATACTCTTTAGCTGGGGCATTGCCCTATTTGAGTACTGCTTCCAGGTGCCTGCAAACCGCATAGGTAGCATGGAGCTCGGTGGCCCCTTCACCCTCTGGCAGCTAAAGGTCATCCAGGAGGTTATCTCGCTTGTTGTGTTTACGCTATTTGCTGTGCTCTTTGTTAAGGGCGACCCATTACGCTGGAACCACCTCGCAGGCTTCGCGTGTCTGGTACTTGCCGTATATTTTATCTTTAGAAAATAGGCGACAGACTTATTTAACATATCTCCGACATCATAAATGGGTGTCGGGGATTTTTATTTATGGGCATAAATACCCCAATATATTTGGCATTTTGGACATAATTTTGTAAATTTGCTGATGGTTTATTCTCTAATAGGTCTAAAGAATAACACCATTTAACGGACATTAAACACTTAACTTAATAAATTTACAACTATGGAAAACGTACAGAACTCTTGGTCAACAGTAACACAGGGTATCTACAAGGCAGTGCTTATCTATGTATGCTGCGGCATTGCATCGGCTCTATTCTCAGCATTTGGCTCAGCAGGTGATGCTGCCGATGCCTTCTCAGGCGACATGGTAGGCGCAGTAACTTGGGGTATTTGGGACATCCTCGGCCTTATCGCTACTATCGGTGTCATTGCTGGTTATTTCTTGTTCTACTCAGGCCTTAACAAGTGGAAGGATCTCGTTGATGGTAACGATGCTGTTGCTGTTAACCGTCTTCGTCTTGCTGCATTGCTCACTATGATTGGTTGCGTTATTGCATACATTCCCGCTGTTGGCACTATTGCAAGTGCTATCCTTAGCCTGATCGCTCTTGTACTTATGATTCTCGGCTACTCGGCTCTTAAGCAGTCTACAACGTTGCGCGAGGGCGCACGCGTTGGTGCTAGCAAGCTCTATACTGCTCAGATCCTCAGCATTATCGCTATTGTTATTGCTTGGATTCCCATTATTGGCTGGATTGCATCACCTATCCTTAGTATTATTGCATTTTTCAAGATGCTCGGCGGCTGGAAGGCTATTGCAAACTCATAATTATCGTATAATTACATTATAGGGCTGCCGCTATTGCGACAGCCTTTTTTATGGTATTGCTGAGAAGGTAGCACAAAAAAAAAGAGAGCCGAAGCTCTCTTTTTCCTTGTGCATCTAAGCCTTACTCAGCAATAGGAGTAACGCTCACGTATGACTTACCAGATGCCTTCTTGCAAAAGCCGACAGTACCGTCAACCAAAGCAAAAAGTGTGTGGTCCTTACCCATACCCACGTTCTCGCCGGGGTTGTGTACAGTGCCTCGCTGACGAACGATAATGTTACCCGCCTTAGCGTACTGACCACCGAAAAGCTTTACACCGAGTCGCTTGCTCTCTGACTCACGGCCGTT
>CALBKP010000088.1 GCA_937895825.1 uncultured Alistipes sp.
TATCCGGAAATAAGGACTTGCTCGATAGACGATTGGTGGCATTCTTCGCTTCGCGTAATTCGCCACCCGAGGCTCTTGGTCTTGCTACGCGCTGGGCAAGAGAGATTGCAACGACTGATAAAATCGTTATCAGCGGTTTTCACTCGCCCATAGAGCGCACCGTATTGGATATCCTGCTTATGGAGGGGTGCTCTGTGGTGGTGACATTGGGTCGTGCGCTTTATCGGAGGATACCAGCGCATCTACAAGTTGCATACACGAAGAATAGACTACTCTTCATATCGTTTAGGGACAACGTACGCCCATCGCTCTCCAACTCGCAGCTACGTAACTGGGCGACCGCCGACCTCGCCCAAGAGATAATCTTTGCCCCCTTCGACCCGAGTAGCCCGTTATCAACGCTCCACTTCACCATGGCTCGCGGAGCCAAGTCATGCCATATATTGGGCTAACGGGCTATTTACTACCTTTGGGGTCTAAAGGAGACTGTTTTTCAGGTGTAAGTTTAGACGTAAAAAAGTTAAAACCCCTCTACAAGTGTTTGTAGAAGGGATTTTTTGAGGTCTGAAGCGGATTCGAACCGCTGTACGAGGTTTTGCAGACCTCTGCCTAGCCACTCGGCCATCAGACCATAATTGCGACGGGTAGTACCCAATCGGAGTGCAAAGGTAAGAATAATTTATTAATATCCAAAATTTTTTGCAAAATTGTGCCAATAAATGATTTTTGCGCCACAAACCTCACCTCCACTTATTACATAAAACGTTGTGCTTCCGCTGCTAAAATAGAGATTTGGATATTCCATTTTGTTTTTATACCTTTGTTATGTTGTTTTTGTGTGTAACGCACCACGACAGCAATACAACTAACAGAACCTAAAGCTTCAACAGATGAAACGTACAGATCTCTACTTCGCCCTCGTTATGCTGGCGATATTCGTCCCCTTCTTCCTCTCGCCTGAGCTATACGCATGGTACAAGACATTCAACGCCGACCACGCTATGATTATGGCATTCCTCAAGTTTGCCATCCTCTCGACCCTCGGCGAGATGCTCGGCTCGCGCATATCTACGGGCAAGTACACCAGTCCAACGTTTGGCGTATTACCACGCATGGTCGTATGGGGTGTACTCGGTATGGCAATATCAATGGCGATGACAGTCTTCTCGAACGGCATCCCAGCATTTATTACCGCCATGGGTGGCGCGTCGCTCGTTGCCGACTTCGCGGCAGATGGCATCACGTGGGGTAAGTTCGTCGTAGCACTCGCCATCTCGGTCATGATGAACACCTTCTTCGCTCCCGTCTTTATGACCTTCCACAAGATTACGGATGCACACATCGCCGAGTGCGGCGGCTCGCTCAAGGCCATCATCACGCCGATACCTATGCAGCGACTCATCAAGAACATAAACTGGGATGTGCAGTGGGGCTTCATCTTTAAGAAGACCATTCCCCTCTTCTGGTATCCGGCACATACCATTACCTTTATGCTCCCTGGCGAGCTCCGCGTACTCTTCGCAGCACTCTTGGGCGTTGCCCTCGGCGTGATTCTCGCCATCGGTCTCAAGAAGAAATAGCCTGATAACCAGCATATATAACCCGCGCTTATAGCTGCATAAGAAATCATTAAGGAAAATCTATTGCAGAATAAAAAAATGCCCTTATATTTGCAACCGGAAACAGAAATAAAACCAATAAAAATAAAAACAAATATTAACCTATAAAAACTATTAAGATTATGGCAAAGAAGTTCATTTGTTCAGTATGCGGATATATTCACGAGGGTAACGAGGCACCAGATCAGTGTCCACTTTGCAAGGTAGGCAAGGAGAAGTTCAACGAGATGCAGGAGGAGAACGCTGCTCTTGAGTTTGTTACAGAGCACAAGATCGGTGACGGCAAGGTTGACCACCCCGAGATTCTTGAGGGCTTGAACAACCACTTCATGGGTGAGTGTACCGAGGTAGGTATGTACCTTGCAATGAGCCGCCAGGCAGACCGTGAGGGTTATCCCGAGATTGCTGAGGCTTTCAAGCGCTACGCTTTCGAGGAGGCAGAGCACGCATCTAAGTTCGCCGAGTTGTTGGGCGACTGCGTATGGGATACAAAGACCAACCTCGAGAAGCGTATGAACGCAGAGAGTGGTGCTTGTGCCGACAAGATGCGCATCGCCGCACTTGCTAAGCAGAACAACTACGACGCTATCCATGACACTGTTCACGAGATGGCTAAGGATGAGGCTCGCCACGGTAAGGGCTTTGAGGGTCTCTACAACCGCTACTTCAAGAAGTAAACGAACAACACAACGATAATGGGTGTCGAGCTTGCAGCTCGGCACCTTTTTATATGTACCTCCACCTCCTTGCCGAAATGCCCCTTGAGCACAAAAAAAGGGTGTTTTTTGAAAAATTCTTAAAAATTTTACGTACCTTTGACCGTTGCTTTCGCAACATAACGGATAAGGGTCAAAGATTATAAACGATATAAATTATGACAAGCAAGTATCAACTTCCTAAGGATGGCGGACTTATCAAGGAGTCTGCGCCAAAAGATATCGTTCATCGCTACGAGCGTATGCCCGCACGCGTATTCGATAGTGAGTATAACGGCGTGATGTATGTTGCCGACATCATCTGCAGCCTGGTACGTAACCACTCGGACAAAGGTATCAACGAGGAGCTACCCCCATTTGTACTTGGCCTCACCACGGGTCGCACACCTCTCGGACTATACCGCGAGTTGGTGCGTAGACACAAGGAGGGAGAGATATCGTTCAAGAACGTAGCAGTATATTCGCTCGACGAGTTCTACCCCATACGTAGCACCGAGCAGCAGAGCCGCAACTATCGTATCCACGACGAGTTCCTCAAGCACATCGACATCGAGCCTGAGAATGTACACATCCCCGATGGTACAATACCCGCTAAGGATGTATCAGAGTACTGCGCCAACTACGACAAGGCCATCGGCAAGATTGATCTTATGATCATCGGCTTTGGCGAGCAGGGACAGATCGGTTGCAACGAGCCTGGCTCGTATGCTAAGTCGCACACACGCCTCGTGGAGCTCACACACAACACACGTAAGGCACAGTCAAGCCAGTTCTTTGGCCTCGAGAACACGCCCAAGATGGCTATAACCATGGGTATTGGTACCATCATGCGTGCCGAGCGCATAATCCTCATGGCATGGGGCGAGGATAAGGCCTCGGCCGTACACCAGATTGTCGAGGGCGACATCACCGACCGTGTGCCTGCCAGCCACCTTCAGGAGCACCCCAATATCGAGCTTGTCATCGACGAGAATGCTGCCGAGCAGCTCACACGCGAGCAGACACCATGGCTCGTAGGCCCTTGCGACTGGACTCCCAAGTTCGTGCGTAAGGCCGTTGTATGGCTATGCAGCATTGTAAAGAAGCCTATCCTTAAGCTCACATACAAGGACTACATTGAGAACTCTCTCGGCGAGCTCTTGGAGAAATGCGGCACATACGACAAGATCAACATCCGCGTATTCAACGACCTCCAGCACACCATCACTGGCTGGCCAGGAGGTAAGCCTAACGCTGACGACTCTACACGTCCAGCGCCATCGTTACCCTATCCCAAGCGTGCGCTCATCTTCTCTCCACACCCCGACGACGACGTGATATCAATGGGTGGCACGTTCATCCGTCTCGTGGAGCAGAACCACGACGTACACGTAGCATACCAAACATCGGGTAACGTTGCCGTACACGACGACGTGGTGCTTCAGAACGTAGACACTGCACGCGAGCTGGGCTTGGGTGCCGACTACGAGGATGTATGCCGCCTTATCCACTCTAAGCGTCGCGGCAAGCCCGAGCCACGCAAGCTCCTTGACATCAAGGGTGCAATACGTCGTGCCGAGGCACGTGCTGCCGTGCGCTCATTCGGTCTCAACCCCGACACCAACGCACACTTCCTCAACCTACCATTCTACGAGACTGGTGGCATCAAGAAGGGGGCCCTCTCAGAGAAGGACATAGACATCATCGTAAAGCTCCTACGCGAGATTCGTCCACACCAGATATACGCCGCAGGCGACCTCGCCGACCCACATGGCACACACCGTACCTGCATGGAGGCGATACTTGAGGCATTGGAGGTGACACAGGATGACGACTGGCGCAAGGATTGCCACCTATGGCTCTACCGCGGAGCATGGATGGAGTGGAACCTCGGCCTCGTAGATATGGCTGTGCCCCTCTCACCCGACGAGATGATCAAAAAGCGTCACGCCATATACCGCCACCTATCGCAGAAGGACATCGTTCCCTTCCCAGGTAGCGACACACGCGAGTTCTGGCAGCGTGCCGAGGAGCGCACACAGAACACCGCTAAGCTATACGATGCACTCGGCATGGCTGAATACCAAGCCATCGAAGTCTTCGTCAAAATGTTTTAGACGACAGGGAGGTATGCTTATACCTTAATGGCAATGTACTTCCCGAAGGGCTCACACCCCCAAAATAACAATATTTATAGTTTATAAAAGAGTAAAATAATAAAATATGAGAGTTATCATCAAGGATACCACCCCCGAGGTGGCACAATGGGCAGCGCGTTACATCGTCGATGCCATCAACGCAAAGGCTAAAAAGACAGATGCCCCCTTTGTCCTTGGCCTTCCTACGGGCTCAACACCCCTGGAGACATACAAGGAGCTTATCCGCCTACACAAGGCGGGCGAAGTATCATTCCGTAACGTCGTGACATTCAACATGGATGAGTACATCGGCTTGGCGGAAGATCACCCCGAGAGTTACCACTCGTTCATGTGGACAAACTTCTTCTCGCACATCGACATTGAGCGCGAAAACGTACACATCCTCAACGGCAATGCCACAGACCTCGAGGCTGAGTGCGAGGCTTATGAGGCTGCCATCGTCAAGGCAGGAGGCATCGACCTCTTCATGGGCGGCGTAGGCGAGGATGGCCACATAGCCTTCAACGAGCCATTCTCATCGCTCCAGTCACGCACACGCATCAAGACACTCACACCCGACACTATCGCCGTGAACTCGCGCTTCTTTGGTGGTGACATCTCGCAGGTACCTACACAGGCTCTCACCGTAGGTGTTGCAACAATCCTTAGCGCACACACCGTGCTTATCCTTGCCACTGGCGCAAAGAAGGCACGCGCACTACGTCACGCCATCGAGGGTGGCTACAACCACCAGTGGACACTCTCTGCACTCCAGACACACCCCCACGGCATCATCGTATGCGATGACCGTGCTGCCGAGGAGCTACGTGTATCGACATATCGCTATTTCAAGGCTCTTGAGGCATAACCAATATCATATATAGAAAAAATTAGGGGCTCTAAATTGAGCCCCTAATTTTTTTACCGCCCCTTAATCTCAATCACTGCGAGATCGCTACGTGTGCCAATCCTGAACGGCGGTCCCCAGAGCGATAGTCCACACGAAACGTAGGCATAGGTGTGCGACCAATGGCGAAAGCCGTGGCTCTGGTCGTACATAGCATCCGTAATCAGGCTGAGTGGCCATATCTGACCGCGGTGCGTATGTCCCGAGAGATGGATGTCCACACCCAGACGGTCGCTCTCTGCGATATCGTATGGCTGGTGGTCGAGGATAACAATGGGACGCAACATATCGGCCTCAGCAACAAGCGAGTCCAACGTTGCACGCCTACGGTTAGAGCGGTCATCGCGGCCTATGAGTTGTATGCCCGAATCAAGCACGACAACACTATCGCGTAGCAATGTCATCTGCGTACCTCGAATAAACGTCTCACAGGCATCAATACCGCTTATATATTCATGGTTGCCAGGCACTACATATACTCCATCTGGCGCATCAATCCCATCGAGCACCTCGCCCATATTCTCACCAACGACCGGCGTGATGCTATTATCAATGAGGTCGCCAACGATGACCACTACATCGGGCTTTTGTTCGTTTATTAGCGCGACATAACGCTCAAGATCAGTCCTATCTGTGCCATAGCCAAGGTGTATATCGCTGGCCATAACCATACGCACACCGCCACCTTTAACAGGCTTATCCAACTCAATAGTGATATGCTCAACGTGCGGATTTCGATAGTTGCAATAGCCATAGACAAGCAGGCCAGTAGTTATGGCCAATGCATAGAGCACACCATGGCGTAGTGCGGGGATAAATAGGTGAGCGACATCGAAAGCAGCCGTCGTAAGCACCATATATAGCGTAAAGACCATCCACACCGTGCCGAGCCACATCATCGCCTTAGTAATCAGTGGGTGATGCTCATTATTACGCATACCCATAGCCACGAAGAATAGGAGCGACACACCCCAATAGACGACCGCAAATATCACGCGAACGCCCATCGGTAGCCCATGCACCACCTGCCATAAACGCCAAAAAACATAGCCGTTGCCAGCTATGTATAGCGCCATCATTATTATACCCATCCAAAGCATAACCTACACCTTGCAACTTCTATGCATCACGAACGATACCACGCTTTGCGGCCTCCTCTTCCATAAGACGGTAGGCAGCATCGTAGTCATTCGGGATGATACCATCGAGGATGGCATTCTTGATAACCTCCTTAATCTCGCCTATGACACTCGAGGGGGGCAGGTTATAGGTCTTCATTATGATATCGCCCGTAATTGGGGGTTGGAAGTTACGCACACGATCACGCTCCTCCAAGTCGCGCATCTTCTCCCTAACGAGCTCAAAATTCTTAAGATATAGCTTTACTTTACTGTCAATACCAGAAGTGATGTCTGCCTCGCATAGTGTCATCAGTTTCTCCACATCGTCACCCGCCTCGAACAACAGACGGCGCACAGCCGAATCGGTGACCAAATCCTCCGACAGAACGATAGGTCGCATGTGCAGAAAGACCATCTTCTGCACAAAGCGCATAGGCTCGTTCATCGGCAACTTCAATCGGCGAAAGAGCTGCGGTATCATCTTCGAGCCGACAGCCTCGTGCTGGTGGAATGTCCAACCCTGACGCAGGTCGTAGGCCTTAGTCAGCGGCTTGCCTATGTCGTGAAAGAGTGCCGCCCAGCGTAGCCATATATCGTCGGAACGCTTGGCGAGGTTATCGAGCACCTTCATCGTATGCTCGAAGTTATCCTTATGTCCATGCTTGCCTCTACGCTCTACGCCCGACATGCGGTCAAGTTCCGGAAGCACATACTTCAGCAGACCCGATACGCGCATCAGGTTGAGTCCTATCGAGGGCACGGGCGAAGCCATTATCTTATTTAGCTCTACGGCAATACGCTCCTTCGTAATAATCTTGATACGCTCCGCCTGGCGCACGATACCATCGAACGTCTCATCGTCGATATCGAATCCCAACTGAGAGGCAAACCTCACGGCACGCATCATTCTCAGCGGGTCGTCCGAGAAGGTCTTATCTGGCTCGCACGGCGTACGTATGATGCAGTCCTCCATATCCTCCATACCTCCAAACGGATCGACGAGCTCACCAAACGTATCACCATTTATCGACCACGCCATAGCGTTGATGGTAAAGTCTCTGCGACGCTGATCATCCTCCAACGTTCCAGGCTCAACGAGCGGGTTGCGCGACTCGGGCTTATAGCTCTCCTTGCGCGCACCTACGAACTCCACCTCCGTATCTCGCCAGCGTAACATGGCCGTACCGTAGGTTTTGTATATCGTCACCTTAGCACCCAGCTCACGTGCAAGCTCCTCGGCAACGGCAACGCCACTACCCACAACCACAACGTCGATATCCGACGAGGGGCGACGTAGGTAGTAGTCACGCACATAGCCACCCACCACATAGGCCTCAACGCCCATGCGGTCAACAACACGTGTGATATGTCGAAATATCGGATGTCTTAGAGGCATATCTACTTGTCGCTTTTGTTTGCACGCGTGATGCAACGCTGATATATGCTCACGGTATTCTCCAACCCCCAGTACAGAGCGTCGCTGATGAGCGCATGACCAATCGACACCTCGTCAACCCACGGAATACGTTCGATAAAGTACTGCAAGTTCTCGGTGTTCAGGTCGTGACCAGCGTTTAGACCCAAGCCCACACGACGTGCCTCCTCAGCAGCAGCAACGTAGGGCGCAATGGCTGCTTCACGATCCTCCGCATAGCCCGAAGCATAGGCCTCGGTATATAGCTCCACGCGGTCAGCGCCACACTCCTTAGCCGCTGTAACCATCTCAACCACAGGGTCTACAAAGATAGATACACGTATTCCGGCCTTATGGAAACGCTCCGACATCTGGCGCAGAAAGTCGCGATATTTGATGGTATCCCAGCCTGCCGATGAGGTGATAGCATCCTCAGCGTCGGGGACAAGCGTAACCTGTGCGGGGCGCACCTCCTCGACAAGCTCACAGAAACTCTCGATGGGATTGCCCTCGACGTTAAGCTCCGTGGTGATGTTGGACTTCAGCTCACGCACATCCGAGTAACGGATATGACGAGCGTCGGGGCGTGGATGCACCGTGATACCATCGGCACCAAAACGCTCAATGTCGAGAGCCGCTTTCAGTAGGTTGGGGACATTTCCGCCACGCGAGTTACGCACAACGGCAATCTTATTGATATTTACACTTAGCTTTGTCATAATTGTTGTAATAAATAGGGTCTCAACTATTGAAACCACAATTCTTTTTCTTACCTTTGCAAAAGCAAAGTTACGATTTTTTTTCATTTCGCGACAATGAACATAATACTTTTTTCGCGCAAGCAGCTCAACCACCATCCCGAACAGGTGAGAACAATGCTTGATGAAATCGAGCGTTTAGGTGTCGATTTCTCTATAAATGAGGATTTTGCAGCCGTCGTAGAGTCACTCTTAGGCATCCGCATACCCACCGATCGCATCTTCACTGATCGCATCACCCGACGTGGCAATGATGTTGTTGTCACCTACGGTGGCGATGGCACACTGCTCGATGCCGTAACCTTGCTTGACGACCCCACAATACCCGTCGTTGGCATCAACTGTGGCCGTTTGGGCTACCTCACGGCTGACGATGGTCAGGGCATAAGTTCGCTCTTTGAGCGCATTGTCGAGCACAGATTAGAGTTTGAACACCGCCAGATGCTCCATATCGAGGGCGATATTCCCATGAGCCTAACAGCGCTCAACGAGGTGACCATCCACCGTCACGGAGCTACGATGATCTCGGTCGACACGCTCATCAACGACAAGCCCGTAGCCACTTACCATGGCGACGGACTTATTGTGGCAACACCCACTGGATCAACGGCATACTCTCTGAGTGCTGGAGGTCCCATACTCGACCCCATGTGCCGCTGCTTCATACTCTCACCCTTAGCGCCACACAACCTCACGATGCGCCCCGTTGTCGTTCCAGACAACAGCCACATACGTCTTAAGGTACACACCCGCAGTGGCGAGGCATTTCTCTCGGTCGACAACCGCACATTCTCACTCCAAGATGGAGCCGAGGTCACTATACGCAGGGCCGCAAGCGAGCTAATTTTAGCCGTGCCACATAATAATACGTTCTACGACACGTTAAGAGAGAAGATGATGTGGGGCGTAGATAATCGCTAACCACACACCACCCCACAATAATCGCTACATTCCTAATCTTTAGATGTTTAGCTCTCGCGCACTACGCACACGTGAGAAAATTTGTGGGTCAAGGCGTGTTATTTGTAAATTTATTTACTACATTTGCAAGATATTACGAGCATTATGAGCGATAAGAGGGCTATACCACAGCACATCGCTATCATCATGGATGGCAACGGTCGCTGGGCAAAACTACGCAACAAGGAGCGTTACGAGGGGCATATTGCAGGAGTCGACTCGGTACGTGCCGTGGTGCGCGCTTCGGTGCGTAATGGTGTCAAGTGGCTCACGCTTTACGCCTTCTCTACCGAAAACTGGGGTCGCCCCACGGCCGAGGTAGATGCTATCATGGAGCTCTTCTGCCATACGGTGATGGGCGAAGCAAAGGAGCTCGCCAGCCAGGGTGTAAGGGTGAAGATCATGGGCGAACGCACACGCTTCTCGAAGGAGGTGCTCGCAATGATAGAGCATATCGAGAGCGTTACGGCTGAGGGCGACAAGCTCACACTCGTATTGGCGTTTAACTACTCGGCACGTCGCGAGATGGTGCTTGCAGCACGCAGCATAGCGACACGCGCCGTTAGTGGTGAGATTACCACTGACGATATCGACGAGGAGCTCTTTGCCAAGTCGCTCATGAGTCGCGGCATACCCGATCCCGATTTCGTAATTCGCACGAGTGGCGAGTGCCGCTTGAGTAACTTCCTGCTGTGGCAGTCGTCATACGCCGAGTTGTACTTCCCCGAGGTACTTTGGCCCGACTTTGGCGAGGAGGAGTTCGACCGTGCGCTTGAGGAGTATGCTCGCCGTGACCGACGCTACGGATTAGTGACAGAAGACTGATAAGAGAGAGGATGAAATATACGAAGATATTACTTTTAATCATCGCAGCGATGGTTGTTGCCGCCTCAGACCTAAGTGCTCAGGTGGCATCGTCGCGTTATACTATCGGCCAGGTGTCGAACAACGAGATTACCGATACCATTGACTTCGACCGCTCGGCTCCGATACTCACAGAGGGCGACGGCAAGCTATACTACATTCGCCACATCAACCTCCATGGTGTCAAGTATCTCAACCACGACATCCTTAAGTCGTCAGCAGGCTTGCAGGAGGGCGACTCTATATACCTACCAAGCAAGTTTATCTCCAACGCCATGCAGCGTTTATGGACTCCGCGCTACTTCTCTAACATACAGATAGGAGCCACCATCGAGGGTGACTCGCTTGATTTGGAGGTGTTCCTCAAAGAGCGTGCCCGCATCCTTAGATGGAACATCGACGGAGTGTCGAAGTCGAAGGCCAAAGATCTTATGGAGGAGGTACTGAAGTTGCGCCGCAACACCGAGCTTTCGGACTACGTCATCGACAAGAACGTGAAGCTCATCAAGGAGCACTTCTCGGAGAAGGGTTTTAGAACGTGTGATGTGGATGTGAGCATCACCAACGATACGGTCTACGAACAGTGTGTGAATGTGACATTTACCATCGACCGTGGCCCGAAGGTTAAGGTTGGAGCTATCAACTTTGAGGGCAACAACGCCTTTGAGGATAAGCGACTGAAGCGAACCTTCAAGAAGACGCACCAGAAGAGCATCCTCTTCTTCCAGAACCAGAAGTTCCTAAGCGAGGAGTATGAGAACGACAAAGAGCTACTCCTCGACTTCTACAACTCACGAGGCTACCGTAATGCCACCATCATTCGTGACTCGGTGTACTACATCGACGATAAGACCATGGGCATCGATATCGAGCTATCGGAGGGCAACAAATACTACATCCGCAACATCAACTGGGTGGGTAACTCGGTATATACCACCGAGCAACTCGAGAATATGTTCGGCGTACAATCGGGCGATGTCTACGACAAGAAGTCTATGCACAAGCGACTCGGCATCGGCAAAGAGATGAACCCCGAGGAGATGTCTATATCGTCGCTCTACAACAATAGCGGTTACCTCATGTCACAGATCGAGCCTGCCGAGATTGTCGTAGGCCCGGACTCGCTCGACCTTGAGATCCGCATATTCGAGGGTAAACCCTTCACCATTAACGAGGTGGGTATCTCGGGTAATATGCGCGTCGACGACGAAGTCATCCGCCGTGAGCTATACGTTCGCCCTGGTGAGCTCTACAACCGTGCTCTGCTCATGCAGACCATGCGTACGCTGATGGGTCTTGGCCACTTCGACGAACAGGCCATCATGCCCGACATCCAGCCCGTGAGCGACGAGCTCGTAAACATCAACTGGCCGTTGCAGGAGAAGGCATCTGACCAGTTTAACATCGCTGGTGGTTGGGGCTCTGGTACATTCGTGGGATCTATCGGTGTTACGCTTAACAACCTCTCTATTCGCAACTTCTTCAAGCGTGGTGCTTGGCGACCATACCCCTCGGGACAGAACCAGCGTCTCTCGATATCGGGACAGACAAACGGTACATACTATAAGGCATTGTCGCTCAGCTTCACCGACCCATGGTTAGGCGGTCGCAGACCCAACTCATTCACCATCTCGGGTTATATCTCGGAACAGAACGATGCATACTACGTATGGCAGAACGCCACGATGTACTACCGCACGATGGGTCTCTTCATCGGCTTAGGTAAGCGTCTGCAGTGGCCCGATCCATACTTCACGTTCTATGGCGAGCTTGGCTACCAGCGTTATGGTCTT
Source organism: uncultured Alistipes sp. (assembly GCA_937895825.1). Classification (GTDB taxonomy): domain Bacteria; phylum Bacteroidota; class Bacteroidia; order Bacteroidales; family Rikenellaceae; genus Alistipes. Next base: position 12,270 of record CALBKP010000088.1, read on the forward strand.
CAAGGCTGGAGGTCGTTTATCCTCAGCGATGGTAATGCTAACACCCTATCGCTCAAACTCGTATTGCAACGTTCATCAGTCGACGCTCCATTCTTCTCGCGCTCAGGCTCGGAGTTCACGCTCTCGGTACAGGCAACACCTCCATTCTCGGCATGGGATGGAAAGAACTATGCCGATCCTAACCTCTCGGATCAGGATCGCTACCGCTGGATCGAGTTCCACAAGTGGCTGTTGAAGGGTCGTTGGTACTTCCCGCTCACGCGCAACCAGAACCTCGTGCTTATGCTTGGTGCCGAGATGGGTTATTTGGGTAGTTACAACAAGAACAAGGTGTCGCCCTTCGAGCGTTTCGAGATTGGTGGTGATGGTATGACGGGCTATA
>CALBKP010000089.1 GCA_937895825.1 uncultured Alistipes sp.
AATTTGTCGTGATAGCGGCGCTACTGCGACGCTTCAGTCAGAATGGCGAATGGGAAATACGCAAAAGTATGTCCCATCCGCCATTCTTCGTGTCATCGCCACATTAGCACCACTCTGACGACAAATATAATTTTCGATTATAAGGCAGCATCTGCTGCACACCCCTAAAAGTAAGACCCCTCGGGTTGTACGCTTTGTACTATCCCGAGGTAGTTACTTTTGTAATGTGCTTCAAATTTACTACTGGTTAGATAAATTTCGCACCATAGTAGTTAAAATAATAAATATAAATCAGTTGTAAGTATTTTTTGATTTTTTCGATTTCAATCTGCACCTTTAGGTGTGCAAGGCAACGCCTTGCCACAAGTCCCCCTTTTCAAAGGGGGATTTAGAGGGATTGTAAATATAAAATATCAAAATAAAATGATGAATACGTTAAACCTCTTGATTTTCTGCTACTGTGGTAGCATTATAATAAATAGTAGCACTTTAAGCTCGCTTAAAAGTGCTACTATTTATTGTGATGAAGGTGCATAGCACCAGAAAATCAAGAATTACCACATCAGTAGTAATTACTAATTAATGGACTACTTCAGCGGTGAGTCGGGCTCCTGTGCCATAACGGCGTAGAAGAGCTTGTCGACAAGGCCTGGGCATATCTTCTTGAGGAAATGTGTGCCGCGGCCCTCCCACTCCATAAGGCATAGACGCTTGCGGCGACGTATGCCGCGTGCTACGATGTGTGCCACCTGCTCCGGAGTCATCATCTTTGCCTCGTTGCGTGGTGTCTCGCCCTGCTGTGAGCCGTCGGCCGTGAGTGCCGAGAAGCGTACGTTCGATGCCGTGAAGCCTGGACATGCAGTCATCACGTGAAGACCCTTCTTAAGGTTCTCAACGCGGATAGTGTCGAGGAAGCCAGTCATCGCATACTTCGATGCCGAGTATCCCGTGCGACCAGGCAGACCGTGGATGCCTGCAACCGATGAGATGCCCACAAGCGAGCCCTTAGACTTCTGTAACCATGGCAGGGCATACTTCGTGCAGTTTACCGTGCCCCAGAAGTTGACATCCATCAGGCGGTGCAAGACCTTAAGGTCGCAGTCGTCGAACAGGGCGCGCATCGAGAGTCCAGCGTTGCAGATGAGTACGTCTATACTGCCAAAGGCCTCAATCGCTGTCTCCATTAGACGTTTGCAATCCTCCTCCTTCACAACGTCGCATGCTGTGTAGGTTACCTTGCCGCCCGCAGCCGCAATCTCCGAGGCTACGCGCTTAAGTTCCTCCTCACGGCGTGCGCCCATAACAACCTTTGCGCCCATCTTGGCATACTCGCGTGCCATAGCCTCGCCAATGCCAGACGATGCTCCCGTCACAACGACAACCTTACCATTAAGAAAATTACTCATACTCTTATTCTTTTTTTTCTGTTATTTATACCTTATTTATATCTCTACGACTAAGCCATCGTAGGCAAACTCTACACCCTCGGGCAATTGTTTCGATGCCTCGGCATAGAGGCCTATGCCGTGCGACATGTGCGTTAGATATGCCCGCTCGGGCCTTACGCGGTTGATGATTTCAATCGCCTCGGCAACCGAGAAGTGTGAGTCGTGAGGCTCCCATCGTAGAGCGTTGATAACCATTATCTTCACGCCTTGGAGCTTAGCCTCTTCTGCGAGGTCTATATGGCTGAAATCGGTGATATATGCCATGTCTCCAATGCGGTAGCCTACGGAGCGGAAACGCTTGGAGTGCTCACCAATGATGGGTGTAATGCCCACACCTCCAATGTTTAGAGTCTGCTGCTCGTCGATGGTGTGTAGCTCTATTACGGGCACTCCACGATACTTGTTCTCGGCAAAGGCGTAGTCGTACTCCATCTTCACACGCTCTATCGTTGGCTCGTTGCCGTAGATATGCATCGTGCGAATGGTGGGGTAGTCCACAAAATTAAAGGCTCGCACATCGTCAATGCCAGCTGTGTGATCCTTATGTTGGTGTGTGAGAAGTATAGCGTCAAGACGTGTTACACCCTCACGTAGCATCTGGTAGCGGAAGTCGGGGCCTGCATCAATGACAAGGCGCAGGTCACCAATCTCGACCATCGCCGAGGTGCGTAGTCGTCTGTCGCGCCTATCTTCGGAGCGACAAACATCACAGTTACACCCGATTACCGGTACACCCTGTGATGTTCCAGTGCCTAAGAAAGTTAGTTTCATACTACAAAGGTAACTAAAAAAAATTAAAGGCGAAAATTATCAACCGTGCTGCCGATTTTTTATCGTCGCGATTTGTTGCCGTGCGTGAAATAGACCAATTAATCAAGGCTGTAAGATAATCACTTAGTGCATAATAGTATGTGTTAAAAAGTTAACAGCGAAAATACTATGATTTTTCATTCGAAATGTGTACCTTTGCCCCGATTTTTGTCTGAGAAGGCTATGGCATATCGTTGTCCCCAGGCACTGATCATAGCGTGAGTGCTTCGCATATTACCCCTATGGGGTAGCACCAACGAGGGAGCGTTGCGCTAAAGAGTGAAAACAAATATCTAAAGTTGAAATATATGGCAGAGAAGAGATTTATTACGTGTGATGGTAACTACGCCGCAGCGCATATTGCTTATATGTTCTCGGAGGTAGCAGCCATCTATCCCATCACGCCGTCGTCAACAATGGCAGAGCTCGTTGACGAGTGGTCGGCGCAGGGCAAAAAGAACATTTTTGGTGACACCGTTAAGGTCGTAGAGATGCAGTCGGAGGCTGGTGCAGCTGGTGCAGTTCACGGCTCATTGCAGAGTGGTGCGCTTACATCTACCTTTACTGCATCGCAGGGTTTGCTGCTGATGGTTCCAAATATGTATAAGATTGCCGGTGAGTTACTCCCCGGTGTATTCCACGTATCGGCACGTGCCTTGGCCGCTCAGTCGCTCTCTATCTTTGGCGATCATCAGGATGTTATGGCCGTGCGCCAGACAGGTTTCGCTATGCTTGCAACATCGTCTGTACAGGAGGTTATGGACCTTGCAGGCGTTGCTCATATCGTAGCGCTTAAGTCTCGCATTCCCTTCGTTCACTTCTTCGATGGCTTCCGTACCTCGCACGAGATTCAGAAGATCGAGCTTATCGACGAGGCATCGCTCGGTGCAATGTTCGACCGTGAGGCTTTGAAGGAGTTCCGCATGCGTTCGCTTAACCCCGAGCGCCCCGTTACACGTGGTACTGCACAGAACCCCGATATCTACTTCCAGACACGCGAGGCATCGAACAAGTTCTACGATGCTGTGCCCGATATGGTTGCCGAGACTATGGCAAAGATTTCGGAGATCACGGGTCGTGAGTATAAGCCATTCACATATTATGGTGATCCCGAGGCTGAGAACGTGATTATCGCAATGGGCTCAGTTACTGAGACCATCAAGGAGTGCGTTGATTACCTCCGCACAGAGGGCAAGAAGGTGGGTGTCATCACCGTTCACCTCTACCGCCCCTTCTCGGCGAAGTACCTCTTCAACGTCTTGCCCACAAGCGTTAAGCGCATCTGCGTACTCGACCGCACGAAGGAGCCCGGATCAAATGGCGAGCCTTTGTTGCTCGATATCCGCGATGCATTCTACGAGTCGGAGCAGCGTCCTATGATCATTGGTGGCCGCTATGGTCTCTCGTCAAAGGATACTACACCCGCTCAAATGTTGGCCGTATTTGCTAATCTCGAGGCTGAGTCTCCAAAGAACCACTTTACGGTAGGTATCAACGACGACGTGACGATGTTGTCACTCCCCGTAGGTAAGGAGATCTCAATGGCTAAGGAGGGTACCTTCGAGGCCCTGTTCTTTGGCCTTGGCTCGGATGGTACCGTGGGTGCTAACAAGAACTCTATCAAGATTATCGGTGGATCTACGAATAAGTATTGCCAGGCATACTTCTCTTACGACTCTAAGAAGTCGGGTGGTTACACCTCGTCGCACTTGCGCTTTGGTGATAACCCCATCACGTCACCCTACCTCGTTACTACGCCTGACTTCGTGGCATGCCACGTGCCCTCGTACGTAGATAAGTACGATGTGTTGAAGGGTTTGAAGCGTGGTGGCTCGTTCCTACTTAACTCGGTTAACGATGTTGAAACTACGTGCGCAACATTGCCCGACCACATGAAGCAGTACCTTGCAAAGAAGGGTATTAACTTCTATATCATCAATGCTACTAAGATTGCTGCCGATCTCGGTCTCGGCTCGCGTACAAATACCATCATGCAGGCGGCGTTCTTCAAGATTGCTGATATCATTCCTATCGAGAAGGCTGTCGAGGAGATGAAGAAGGCAATCTACAAGTCGTATGGCAATAAGGGCGAGGATATCGTTAATATGAACTACGCAGCAGTGGATGCTGGTTGCGAGGCTGTTCATAAGGTGGAGGTTCCTGCCGAGTGGGCTAACATCGAGGTTAAGGAGGTTGCTCACGATGTAGACTCATCTGTTCCCGCTTTCGTTCGTAACATCTGCGAGCCTATCGACGCGTTGAAGGGCGACCTTCTCCCAGTATCGGCATTCAATGGCCGCGAGGATGGTACGTGGGATAACGGTACGGCTGCTTACGAGAAGCGTGGTATCGCTACGAACGTGCCACAGTGGAAGATAGAGAACTGTATCCAGTGTAACCAGTGTGCTTACGTATGTCCTCACGCTGCTATCCGTCCATTCCTCGCTACCGAGGAGGAGGCTGCAGCATCGGGCTTGGAGTGGAAACAGGGCATGGGTGAAACCAAGGCATTGAAGTTCCGCATCCAGATATCGCCTATGGACTGTACGGGCTGTAACAACTGTGTTGACGTATGTCCCGCAAAGGAGAAGGCTCTCGTTATGCGTCCGTTGGCAGAGCAGGCTGCGGAGGCTAAGAACTGGGATTATATCACCAAGAATATCGGCTATAAGGAGCATGTCGACAAGACTAAGTCTGTAAAGAACCTTCAGTTCTCACAGCCTTTGTTCGAGTTCTCGGGTGCTTGTGCAGGTTGTGGTGAGACCCCCTATATTAAGGCTATCACTCAGCTATTCGGTGACCGTATGATGGTTGCTAATGCTACGGGCTGTACATCTATCTACTCAGGCTCAGCACCTTCAACCCCTTACTGCACAAATGCTAAGGGTCAGGGCCCTGCGTGGGCAAACTCGTTGTTCGAGGATAACGCAGAGTTCGGCCTCGGTATGCGCATAGGTGTCGAGAAGGTACGTCAGGGCTTGGAGGATGTTATGCGTAAGGCTATCGCCGAGTGCTCATGCTGCTCTGAGGAGCTCAAGGGCGTGATGCAGGAGTGGATCGACGCTCGTCATCTCGCAGCTAAGTCGCAGGAGGTTACGGCTCGTCTCTTGCCCCTCGTTGAGGCTTGCGATTGCGGCTACTGCAAGACTATCCTCGAGTATAAGGATTGGCTTGTTAAGAAGTCGCAGTGGATCATCGGTGGCGATGGCTGGGGCTACGATATCGGTTTCGGTGGCGTTGATCATGTGTTGGCATCTGGCGAGGATGTGAATATCCTTATCGTCGACACGGAGGTTTACTCTAATACTGGCGGTCAGTCGTCTAAGTCTACGCCTATCGGTGCTGTCGCTAAGTTCGCATCGGCAGGTAAGCGCATACGCAAGAAGGATATCGGTGCTATCGCCATGACCTATGGTTATGTATATGTAGCTCAGGTATCTATCGGTGCATCGCAGCAGCAGCTCTTTAACGTTCTGAAGGAGGCAGAGGCATATCCTGGTCCATCGCTTATCATCGCTTACGCTCCATGTATCAACCACGGTATAAAGGGTGGTATGACTCGCACGCAGACCGTTGGTAAGCAGGCTGTTGAGTGTGGTTACTGGCACCTCTGGCACTATAATCCCCAGCTCGAGGCTGAGGGTAAGAACCCCTTCGTTATGGACTCTAAGGAGCCCGACTGGACTAAGTTCCGCGACTTCCTCATGAAGGAGGTACGTTACACCTCACTCAAGAAGGCCTTCCCTGCTGAGGCAGAGCAGCTCTTTGAGGCGGCTGAGGAGAATGCTAAGTGGCGTTATAACTCTTATATCAACCGTACCAAGTAATTTTCGATTATAAGGCAGCATCTACTGCCGCTAACAAAAAATGCCGTCGATGGGACGTACACACAAGTACTACCTATCGACGGCATTTTTGCCGAGTATTGTATTTGCTACCTTCTAATCAAAAATTTGTTTTCGATTATAAAACAACATCAGCCCCCCATCTCTAAATGCGTCTACCACATCTTGACCTTCAAGGCATCCTCGGCATTCATCGTCGTTATTAACACCACGCCGTTTACACCACGGAAGCCATACATATTCGACCCCTTGAGGACCTCTACACTCTTTACATCGTGGATATTTATCGTATCGGGATTTACCTCCATGCCGTCGCACAGAACAAGCACTGCCGACGAACCGTTTATTGAGTTTTGCGTGCGTAGGCATAGCTCACCACCGATCATCTTCAAACCAGGGTAGTAGACCATGATAGCCTCTGTTACGCTCATGCATCCCGTGGCTCGTAGCTTGTCGCCTGAGATTCCCGAGGTGTAGTCGGTGCTCTCTCTGCGCTTGACGTAGCCAAAGCCGAAGTTTACGAGGTTCTCGTCTTCGTTGGCGGTGTAGAGATCGCTACCTACCGTCCATACCACATTCACGCTTCGTCGTCCTTCGACAGCTACGCGTAGGGTGTCGCGCTTATATATAAACATAAGTGTATCGTTGGCCTTAATATCCGTAAGGCCAAAGCGCCCCTTACCGTCAGCAATGGTTTGCTTATCGCGTCCGATGACGCTGATACGTGCCTTGATGCCACGTCCGTCGGGGTGGGTGACAAGACCATTGAATGGCTCATCAGCCAATGCGTACGCGGTACAGGCCATAAATATAACGAGTGAAAGTAACCTTCTCATAATGCATAATCTTACTATTCCGACTATAAAGATAGCCATTTTTCATAAAATAGAGAATAGTTCAATAAATTTTCTTTATTTTTAAAAATATTTATTATCTTTGTGGTACTAAAATTAGATAATTCTATAATTTAAAATATAAAACACTATGAAAGAGGCTATTGCAATTCTTACAGGTGGCGGTCCAGCCCCTGGTATGAACACCGTTGTTGGCAGTGTTGCTAAGACATTTTTGGCTAAGGGCTACCGTGTGATCGGCTTGCACTATGGTTACTCGGGTCTTTTCAACCCCAATCCCCGCTTCGAGGATCTCGATATGTTCCGCGTTGATTACATCTTCAATCAGGGTGGTTCTTACCTCACCATGAGCCGCTTTAAGCCATCGGAGGAGGATTTCGAGAAGAACTTCAACCTCGACTTCTTTAAGGATAACAACATCAAGCTCCTCGTTACTGTTGGTGGCGACGACACAGCTTCGACAGCTAACCGCATTGCCAAGTTCCTCGAGAAGAAGCAGTATCCTATCGCTAACATCCACGTTCCTAAGACTATCGACAACGATCTTCCATTGCCCGCAGGTATGCCTACATTCGGCTACCAGTCAGCAAAAAATGCTGGTGCTGTTATCGGCCGTGCCGTATATAACGACGCTCGTACTTCGGCTAACTGGTTTGTAGTGGCTGCTATGGGTCGTTCGGCTGGTCACCTCGCCTTCGGTATCGCTTCGGCTTGTCACTATCCTATGATCATTATCCCCGAGATGTTCAACAAGACGAAGATAACCATCGACAAGATCATCAGCCTTATCGTTTCGGCTATTGTTAAGCGTAAGCTCCTCAATATGGACTACGGCGCAGCTATGGTGTCGGAGGGTGTGTTCCACGCTCTTGATGAGGAGGAGATCCTCAAGTCGGGCATCCACTTCTCGTATGATGACCACGGCCATCCAGAGCTCGGTAAGGTGTCTAAGGCTGAGATGTTTAACACTCTTCTCGAGAAGCGTTGCAAGGCTCTCGGCTTGAAGGTTAAGTCACGCCCCGTAGAGATTGGCTACGAGGTTCGTTGCCAGACTCCTTGCGCCTTCGACCTTGTATACTGCTCGCAGCTCGGTATGGGCGTGTATAAGCTCTTCTCGGAGGGTAAGACAGGCTGTATGGTATATATCAGCCAGGAGGGTTACGTATCGCCTCTCTACTTGAAGGATCTTCAGGATCCCGAGACAGGCAAGATCCCTCCACGTCTCGTTGACATCAACGCCGATAAGATTCACCAGGTTATCGACAACCTTATGCACTACATTACTCCTGCGGACTACGAGGCTGCTAAGGCCTATATTCCTAACCCCGAGGAGTATGACTTTAAGAAGATCTTGAACTGGTAATAATTTGTTGTTGTAAGCCGTAATCGGCGGCATAAAACTATGAGCCTCGGTTGGGTGATACGTATTGTATTATCCAGCCGAGGCTCTTTAAATTTGATCGCCACTACTCGGCCATTGCCGACTGTCGGATGATGATATTATCGCTCATCATAAAGCTGTTGGCAGAGAGCGATGCACTGCGGACGTAGCCAGTCTTGTTGGGTTGCACCTTGATAACAATCGCCGAATCCCACTTAGCAAGGGCACGCGTACCCTCTACCTCGGCATCATACTCGTTGATGACCTTCACAATTTCGATCCACTCGTCTATGGGCAAGAGGTCGCCATTCTCATCCTGTACCCAGTTGTCACCACTGCCAAGTGAAGCATTGTCGATACCCGTAGAGGTGATCGGAACATAGAACTCGCCACCCTCTGCGGATACAATCATCTGATCCTCGTAGAAGGCGATATAGGGCTCATCCGTTATCGGGCCATTAATAACCTTTTCGCAACTTGTAGCTGCAACCATTGCTGCCAATAGGGCAACCATACAATAAATCCTCTTCATAATAATAATGTGATTTAGGAAAAATAATTTGATTGTTTCTTGATGCAAAATTAGGTATTACGGAGGCGATAGCCAAATTTTTGAGGCTTTACTTTTTCCAGAGTGCCCCTTCCAAATGTTTGATTTTCAGTGTGTTGAAAAATGAAATTTTGGCAATTTTTCATAGTGTTGATAATCAGTGAGTTATGGAATTGGCTTTAATTGAATGTGGAAAAAATTACAACACTTTGATTTTCAGTGGGATATATGAATGGAGGATATAAAAACTATTGCGGGTGTCAAAGTTAATACCCGCAATAGTAATTTATTCAAATATGAAGTGGTAAGTTTCTGTTCTGGGCTAATTGCTAAACGTAAGCCCCTCGTCGTCGACATCAATCGTGATGGGACGATCGCTATTAACCTTGCCCGCAAGGATGCGCTTCGATAGGGTGTTGACCACCTCGCGCTGGATGGTTCGCTTGATGGGGCGAGCACCGTAGAGTGGGTCGAAGCCTGCATCGGCAATATGGCGACGTGCGGCCGAGGTGTAGACAAGCTCGATGCCGTTATGTCTGAGCATTGTGGCTACGGTGCGGAGCTGTATGTCGACAATCTTCTCGATATTTGCCCTGCTGAGCGGCTCGAACATCACAATCTCGTCGATACGATTCAGGAACTCGGGCTTAAGATGCTGCTTCATCATCTCGATAACCTCCTCCTTGACGCTCTCCACAACCTCTTTTGTAGGCTCGTTTCCCGCCTCGGCGAAACGCTCTGAGATTATGTGCGAGCCCATGTTCGAGGTCATTATGACTATCGTATTTCGGAAGTCAACGGTGCGACCTTTGTTATCCGTCAGACGGCCGTCGTCGAGCACCTGCAAGAGGATGTTAAACACGTCGGGATGTGCCTTCTCGATCTCGTCGAGAAGCACTACCGAGTAGGGCTTACGGCGCACAGCCTCGGTTAGCTGTCCGCCCTCGTCGTAGCCTACATATCCCGGAGGCGCACCGACAAGGCGCGATACGGAGTGGCGCTCCTGATACTCCGACATATCTATACGCGTAAGCATAGAGTCGTCGTTGAAAAGAAACTCGGCGAGCGCCTTCGCAAGTTCGGTCTTTCCGACACCAGTCGTACCGAGGAAGATAAACGAGCCAATCGGGCGGTGACCATCCGCAAGGCCTGCACGCGAGCGACGCACGGCATCCGCAATTGCCTCGATAGCCTCATCTTGTCCCACAACCCTATGGTGTAGCTCCTCCTCCATGTTAAGGAGCTTCTCGCGCTCCGAGGCCAGCATACGCTTCACGGGTATTCCCGTCCAGCGCGATACCACCTCGGCAATATCTTCGGCATCGACCTCCTCCTTAATCATCGCAGTATCAGCCGTTAGGCGTAGCTCCTCCTCGAGCGTGGCAACACGCTTCTCGAGCTCTACGATGGTACCGTAGCGTAGCTCTGCCACACGTCCATAGTCACCCGCACGCTCGGCCTGCTGAGCCTCGACCTTGGCACGCTCGATGCCCTCCTTCGCTTTTTGCAGCTCGGCAAGGCGATCACGCTCCGACTGCCACTTAGCCCTCAGCGCCGAACACTCGGCCTTACGCTCCTCGATGTCACTGTCAAGACGTGCGATACGCTCCTTGTCGCCCTCGCGGCGGATGGCCTCGCGCTCAATCTCGAGCTGGCGAATATGACGGTCGAGCTGGTCTATCTCCTCGGGTACGGAGTTCATCTCCAAACGCATGCGCGCTGCCGCCTCGTCGACGAGATCGATGGCCTTATCCGGAAGAAAACGATCTGTAATATAACGATTTGATAGCTCCACAGAGGCAACAATTGCCTCATCCTTGATACGTACGCGGTGGTGGCTCTCGTAGCGCTCCTTAAGGCCTCGCATAATGGATATGGCATCCTCCATCGTAGGCTCTGCAACCAGAACTTTCTGGAAGCGTCGCTCCAAGGCCTTGTCCTTCTCGAAATATTTCTGATACTCGTCGAGCGTCGTCGCTCCTATTGTGCGTAGCTCCCCACGCGCAAGGGCTGGCTTTAGGATATTTGCCGCATCCATCGCGCCATCACTCTTGCCAGCACCTACGAGGGTATGTATCTCGTCAATAAAGAGTAGTACGCGTCCCTCGGCCGATATCACTTCGCGCACGACAGCCTTTAGTCGCTCCTCGAACTCGCCCTTGTACTTCGCACCCGCTATCAGTGCGCCCATATCGAGTGAGTAGATAATCTTATCCTTCAGGTTTTCAGGCACATCGCCATCGACAATACGGTGGGCTATACCCTCGGCTATGGCTGTCTTACCAACGCCCGCCTCACCTACAAGGATAGGGTTGTTCTTCGTGCGGCGTGATAGTATCTGAAGCACACGACGTATCTCTTCATCGCGACCTATAACGGGGTCGAGCTTGCCGCTGCGTGCACCATCGTTGAGGTTTATGGCATACTTTCCCAACGCGTCGAACTCCACCTCCTCGGTCTCGGAGTTGATGGTCTGCCCTTTGCGGAACTCGCGTATGGCGGAAAGTAGTTGTTCCTCGCTAATACCCGCACGCTGGAGTATGTCGCGAGCCGTAGAGCGCTCCTTTGCTAAGGCTGCTACGATATGCTCAACCGAGGCGTAACGATCCGATAGCGTGCGTGTTAGGTCAACGGCACGCTGAATTACGGCCGATGCCTCGCGCGAGAAGTAGACGTTATCCTCGGCCGTCTCCACACGCGGCAGTCGGGCTATAGCTTCTGCCACCTCGCTACGTATCGTTGCGATGTTCCCACCCACACGACCAATGAGATAACTACCTACCGACTGCTCGTCAGCTATTGCTGCAGAGAGGATGTGCAGCGGCTCCAGCGCCTGCTGCTTGTTTTGGCGCGCTGTGACCATTGCGCTTTGCAACAGCTCCTGCGCCTTGATTGTTAGTGAGTTGATGTTCATACTTTATGTTTTTTATGGTTTTTCGGCGTTTTCATAGCCCTCGGACAAAAGCCCTGCCAATGTATGAAATGGCGAAATTATGTCACTTGATAACGACAAAACGTCACTCGGAGACTCTCCATTGATGACATTATGGCACCAGAAGTCACACCAGTAGGGCATCTTGATAGTCCAAAATGGCGCAATTAATTTATTATTAGAATAATTTTTATTATCTTTGTCGCGTTGTGTTAGAAACGATTATAACCTAAAAATAAACTTACTTATGAAAAAACTATTAACACTGATGCTACTTGTCGGCGTTTCGTTCTCGGCTGTGGCAGATGAGGGTATGTGGTTATTGCCATATATCAAGAAGATGAATAGCAAGGATCTCAAGGCTCACGGCTGCAAGCTCAAGCCTGAGGATATCTACTCGGCCGAGAAGTCGTCGTTGAAGGATGCTATTGTTATTTTTGGCAACGGCTGTACTGGTGAGATCGTGTCGGAGAGCGGTTTGCTCTTTACCAACCACCACTGCGGTTATAGCGCAATCCAGAAGCTCTCGTCTGTTGAGCACGATTATTTGAAGGATGGTTTCTGGGCAAATAATAATGCAGAGGAGCTCCCCGCCGAGGGTCTATCGGTACGTTTCGTGCGCCACATCTTTGACGTTACTGCCGATATCATTGGTAATATTCCCTCGACCGCCTCGAATACGGAGTATATGAATACGGCCGACCAGAATAAGAAGGCTCTCATCGCTAAGCTCGAGGCCGAGTACCCCGGTATGCAGATTATCATCCCAGGCTTCTTCGGCAACAACCAGTTCTTTGCCTTTGCCTATGAGGTATATCCCGACGTTCGTTTGGTGGGTACTCCTCCTTCATCTATCGGCAAGTTCGGTGGCGATACGGACAACTGGATGTGGCCTCGTCACACGGGCGACTTCTCTATCTTCCGCGTATATGCAGGCAAGGACAACCGTCCTGCTGAGTACTCTGCGGAGAACGTGCCCTACAAGGCTGAGAAGTGGTTGGAGGTATCGCTCGACGGCATCGAGGAGGGTGACTTCGGTATGATTATGGGCTTCCCTGGCTCTACTGAGCGCTATATGACATCGTACGAGATAGACTACATGCTCGAGGTGGACAACCCACAGCGTATCTACATCCGTGGCGAGCGCCAGGCAATCTTGCGTAAGCACATGGATGCAGACCAGGCAGTACGCATCAAGTATGACTCGAAGTATGCTGGGTCGGCAAACTACTGGAAGAACTCTATCGGTATGTCGCGCGGCATCGAGAAACTCAACGTGCGCGACAAGAAGGCGGCAAAGGAGGCAGAGTTCCAGGCGTGGGCAAATGCTAATACTCTGCCCGAGGAGCGTTTCATCGACGCTTTGAGCCTTATCGAGCAGTCGCAGATCGAGGCAAAGGAGGCAAATGCCACATTGCAGTACCTCTCTGAGGCATTCTTCCAGTCGGTGGAGCTTGTGCAGCCAATGTTGGGCATGTACAACCCCGAACTGTTTTACAAGGACTACGACGAGGCTACCGACCGCGATGTTGCAAAGCGCATGTTTACCATCTACCGCGAGAATAACAAGCACCTGCCCTCAATCTACGCAAAGATTGACGCGGAGTTTGGTGGCGATAGCGACGCATACGTGGACTGGCTCTACGACAACTCGCAGCTTGCCAGCTATGAAAAGTATCAGGCAGTAGCAGCTCTCGATGCTGAGGCACGCGAGGCAGCATTTAAAAATGACCCCGTATACGAACTTGCCCTATCATTCTTCGAGCTCTACAATGAGTTTGTGCCAGCTGTTACGGCTGCTAATGAGAAGTATGCCGAGGGTCACCGCCTCTATATCAAGGGTTTGATGATGATGCAGCCCGACAAGGCGTGGGCATCGGATGCTAACTTCACCATCCGCCTCACCTATGGTAATGTCTTGCCTTACAGCCCCGCTGATGGCATCGTCTACAACCACTACACCACCCTCGATGGTGTTATGGCCAAGGAGGACCCCACCAACCCCGTGGAGTTCACCGTCCCCGAGCGTCTCAAGGAGCTATACCGTGCTAAGGATTATGGCCGCTATGCCGACGAGAATGGAGACCTCCCCGTTGCATTCCTTGTTAACTGCGACATCACTGGCGGTAACTCTGGTTCGCCTGTAATGAACGACAAGGGTCGTCTTATCGGCCTTGCCTTCGACGGCAACTGGGAGGCGATGTCTGGTGATGTGGCTTTCGAGCCTGATCTCCAGCGCACCATCGCCGTTGATATCCGCTATGTCCTCTTCGTTATCGAGAAGTATGCTGGTGCGAAGTGGCTTATCGACGAGCTCACCATCAAGTAAGAAATTTCTTGTGATAAGGGGTCGATTGCGGCCCCTAACAAAAAATGCCACCAATGGGACGTACCTCCAAGTACTACCCATCGGTGGCATTTTTGCCGAGTGTTGCACTCGGCACCCTTCTGACAAGAAATTTGTCATGTCAGCACCACTACTGCACCCCTTATACCTGTGCTATGCAGGAGGTTGTGATTTAGTGAGGTTAGTGAATACTATCACTAAATTCTCTAAATTCTCTAAATTCACTATCGCTTTGCTCTTTATTTTGTATCTTTGCGCCACTATGGAACGACATATTAATATTAATGACTATAACTACGAGCTTTCAGATGAGCGCATTGCCAAGTTCCCACTCGAGGAGCGTACCTCATCGAAGCTCCTTGTCTACGACAATGGCACCATCTCCGAGAGCCGTTTTGCATCCGTCGCGGAGCATCTGCCCGAGGGTGCTATGCTCGTATTCAATAATACGCGTGTGGTTCGCGCGCGCGTGGTTATGCACAAGGCTTCGGGAGCGCGTATCGAGGTGTTCTGCTTAGAGCCACACCGTCCAGCCGATTACGAGCGTGCCTTTCAGCAGAGGGGCGAGAGCGAGTGGAGCTGCATTATCGGCAATCTGAAGAAGTGGAAGGAGGGTGAGGTAGGTATAGACTACGAGTACAAGGGTGAGCCCCATACGTTGCGTGCAGAGATCGTAGAGCGCGGCACACGTGAGCATATTGTTCGTATGCGCTGGTCGGCAGACTGCACCTTCGGTGAACTTCTGGAGGAGCTTGGCCGCATACCAATCCCACCATATCTCAACCGCGATAGCGAGGAGATTGACAACACGCGCTACCAGACCGTATATGCCCGCTATGAAGGCTCGGTGGCAGCGCCCACGGCAGGTTTGCACTTTACCGAGGAGCTGATGTCGGAGATGCGTGCCAAGGGCTTTGGCTTCGAGGGTGTTACACTTCACGTTGGAGCAGGCACATTCCTTCCCGTGAAGGATGATGATGCCGCACAACATCCTATGCATACGGAGCACTTCGTCGTTACGCGCACAACGCTTGAGCACCTACTCGCAAGCATCGACAAGATTGTTGCCGTGGGCACTACGTCGGTGCGTACTATGGAGTCGCTTGCTGCCTTGGCGTGGCGTATCTGTGCGCATGGCAACCCAGAGGTGGAGCGTGTCATTGGTCAGTGGGAGCTCTACGACATCCCCGCGGAGTTTGATGGCAAGGAGGCGTTGCAGACGCTCATAGGCTATATGCGGGCAAACGCTCTTGAGCAACTTAAGGCCGCTACGCAGATTATGATCACACCACTGGGCTACCGCTTCCGCGTTGTGAGGTATATAATCACCAATTTCCACCAACCTAAGTCGACGCTTCTACTTCTGGTTGGAGCCTACGTAGGCGACGATTGGCATAAGATCTATGACTATGCCCTCGGCCACGATTTCCGCTTCCTAAGCTATGGTGACTCGTCGCTGTTAAAGGTAGATAGATAAAACCAACATTGTTCTATTTCGGAACAAGCATAAGTACACTAAATCAAATAAAGCATCAATAAGATTGGTTTATTGGTGCTTTTTTTTATTTTATAAGTTGTATATTTGCGAACTATTTTTAATTTTTTTGAAATATACAACAGCTATGAAATCATTGAAAATTGGAGACCTAATCGCCAAGCTCCCCATCGTGCAGGGCGGTATGGGTGTCGGCATCTCGCTTTCGGGCCTTGCCTCGGCCGTAGCGAACGAGGGCGGTGTCGGCGTAATATCATCGGCCGGTCTGGGGCTGATATATAAGGATAAGGCCAAGAGCGTTGCTGAGGCGGCAATCGAGGGCCTCAAGGAGGAGTTGCGTAAGGCGCGTGCAAAGACCGAAGGTATCATTGGCGTAAACGTTATGGTGGCCATGTCGAACTTCTCGGATATGGTGCGTACGGCAATCAAGGAGCGTGCCGACATAATCTTCTCGGGTGCAGGCCTTCCACTTAACCTACCGTCGTTCCTGACCGAGGGTGCTAAGACAAAATTGGCTCCCATCGTGTCGTCGGCACGTGCTGCGAAGCTCTTGTGCGAGAAGTGGTGGTCGGAGTACCGCTACGCCCCCGATGCCATCGTTGTCGAGGGCCCTAAGGCTGGTGGCCACCTCGGTTACAAGGCCGACCAGATATTCTCGGAGGATTACAGACTCGAGAAGATTCTGCCTGAGGTTGTTAGCACCGTTGATGCTTTCGCCAAGGAGCACGACCGTGAGATTCCCGTTATCGCTGCGGGAGGTATCTATACGGGCGAGGATATCTACAATATTATGGAGCTTGGAGCATCGGGCGTGCAGATGGGAACACGCTTTGTGACTACCGAGGAGTGCGATGCCGACATGCGCTTTAAGCAGGCGTATATCGATGCCAAGAGCGAGGATATAGAGATTATCCAGAGCCCTGTGGGTATGCCTGGGCGTGCGGTGCATAGCTCGTTCTTAGAGAGTGTGAAAGAGGGACTTACGAGGCCTAAGCAGTGTGCTTTCAACTGTATACGCACGTGCGATGTGGTGCATAGCCCCTATTGCATTATGCTTGCGCTGTATAATGCCTTCAAGGGTCGCTTGGACCATGGCTACGCCTTTGCGGGTGCGAATGCGTGGCGTGCTGAGAAGATTGAGAGCGTGAAGCGTGTATTTGAGTCGCTCGTTACGGAGTTTTCGGCTAAGAGTAGCTCCCTGCTTGGAAAGTAATTGAGCCGCTATAAACGATTAGGGCTACCCGTTTGGGGTAGCCCTAATCGTTTATAGATAGTCTATTAGTATTGCTCTTTCTCGTTGGGGAAATCGCGGCTCTTAACGTCATCAACGTAGTGACCCACGGCCTCCGAGATGATAGTGCCGAGGTCGGCATAACGGCGCAAAAAGCGGGGTGAGAATGCCTGCGTGATGCCGAGCATATCGTGAGCTACGAGCACCTGACCATCGGTCGCACCTCCAGCACCAATACCGATAGTGGGGATGTGCAACTCCTCCGAAACACGCTTGCCGAGCTCCGCTGGAATCTTCTCAAGAACGAGGGCAAAACAGCCAGCCTCCTCCAAAAGGTGAGCATCACGAACGAGCTTCTCGGCCTCGGCCTCATCCTTAGCGCGCACGTTGTAAGTACCAAACTTGTGTATTGACTGTGGCATAAGTCCGAGGTGACCCATAACGGGAATGCCGGCTGAGAGTATGCGGTTTACCGACTCCAAAACCTCCTCGCCGCCCTCGAGTTTAACAGCGTCAGCCTCAGTCTCTTTCATAATGCGTACTGCTGAGTCGAGCGCGAGTTTCGAGTTGCCCTGGTATGTTCCGAACGGAAGGTCAACGACAACCAGTGCTCGTTCTGTGGCGCGAACTACCGACTTAGCGTGGTAGATCATCATATCGAGAGTTATGGGTAGCGTGGTCTCGAAACCAGCCATCACATTTGCTGCCGAGTCGCCCACAAGTATCACATCGACACCCGCCTGATCGACGATCTTGGCCATAGAGTAATCATACGACGTGAGCATAGCGATTTTCTCGCCACGCTGTTTCATCTCCGTAAGGCGTAGGGTGGTTACTGCCCTTACTGTGCTTTCTACTGACATGCGGTTTGTAGTTATAATTTAGCGCAAAGGTAACCAATAAAGTGAAATATGCAAATTTTTATACAAAAATACCTATATATATTTGTATAACCGAAAATTATTCGTACCTTTGCGACGTAATTGAGCGATAGTAAGGGGACGGGAGTCCCCTTATTTCGTAGTTAGATACTAATGAAATAGATAAATATAAAAAGAGATATGATTGATATTAAACATGTTACGGAGATTGCTGAGCGACACTTGGAGGGTAGCGATATGTTCGTTGTAGAGTGTAAGGCTACGCCTATGGGCGAAATAGAGCTACTCATTGATAGCGATACGGCTGTGCGATTGGAAGATTGTGCTGCACTTAACCGTGCTATCGAGGCAGAGCTCGACCGCGAGGTTGAGGACTACTCGTTGATGGTGGCATCGGCAGGTATTGGCTCTGAACTCAAGCTCTTACGTCAATATGCAAAGATTATCGGTAACTCTGTGGAGGTGCTCCTGAAGGATGGCATCAAGATCCTCGCAAAACTCGAGAAGGCTGACGAAGTAGGTATTGTAATCTCGTATGAGGAGAAGCAACTCATCGAGGGTAAGAAGCGCAAACAGACCGTTGAGGTGACGAAAGAGTACAAGTGGGAGGAGATAAAGTATGTTAAGGAGTATCTCGACTTCAAGTAATTTATTGTGTTAAGGGGTTATCTTTGAAGCTTTGCTTGTCTGAAAAATGCTCATTTACGCCGAGTAAACTCCGCTTTTTCAGCCTGCGACAAATCTCCAAATCTAACACCTTCTCGCAACGAATAAGGGCGGGGTTAACTGTTTTAAATAAAACTTAAGCCCCGAAATAAAACAAGCAAACAAAACAAAAACAAAATATAAAGCAAAATGAAGTACATTAATCTTATCAGCAACTTTGCTGAGTTCAAGGAGTTGAAGAGCATCGACAACGCTACGCTTATCGGCGTTTTGGAGGATGTATTCCGCCACGCGCTGCAGAAGCAGTTCGAGAGTGACGAGAACTTCGACGTTATCATCAACCCTGAGAAGGGCGACTTAGAGATCTGGCGTAACCGTACCGTAGTGGAGGATGACGCCGTAGAGAACGAGAACACCGAGATCTCGGTATCAGAGGTCAAGGCTATTGATCCCTCGTATGAGGTGGGCGACGAGTATGCCGACCAGATCGACATGACCAAGTTTGGTCGTCGTGCAGTGCTCTCATTGCGCCAGAACCTCGCATCGCGCATCCTCGATTTGGAGAAGGCGGCTCTCTTCGAGAAGTACTCGGAGAAGGTGGGCGAGATTATCGCAGGTGAGGTTTACCAGGTATGGAAGAAGGAGGTGCTCGTGCGTGATGACGACGGCAACGACCTCGTACTACCTAAGGGCGAGCAGATTCCTAATGACTTCTATCGTAAGGGCGATACCATTAAGGCTATCGTTAAGTCGGTGGAGATGAACAATAACCAGCCTCGCATTATCCTCTCGCGTACCGACAACCAGTTCCTCGAGCGTTTGTTTGAGCAGGAGGTGCCTGAGATCTACGATGGTCTTATCACCATTAAGCGCATTGCCCGCATCCCTGGTGAGCGTGCTAAGGTTGCCGTTGAGTCGTACGATGACCGCATCGACCCAGTTGGTGCTTGCGTGGGTATGAAGGGTTCGCGTATCTACACCATTGTTCGTGAGTTGCGCAACGAGAATATCGACGTTGTAAACTACACGGCTAATACGTCACTCCTTATCCAGCGTTCGTTGAACCCTGCAAAGATTTCAACCATCACCATCGACGAGGAGCGTAAGACAGCTTCTGTTTACCTCAAGCCCGAGGAGGTATCGTTGGCTATCGGTAAGGGTGGTTTGAACATCCGTCTGTCGAAGATGCTCACGGGCTACGACATCGATGTATACCGCGAGATTGAGGAGGAGGATGTTGCTCTTGTAGAGTTCGCCGACGAGATCGAGGGTTGGATTATTGATGCCTTGAAGGCTGCGGGTTGCGATACGGCAAAGAGCGTACTGGAGCTCTCTGTTGAGGAGATAGCTCAGCGTGCCGACCTCGAGGTTGAGCAGGCTGAGAGCGTGGTTGCCATCCTCAAGGCTGAGTTTGAGTAGTTGATAACGATTAATGAAAGGAGATATTGAATGGATAATACGAAGAAGATAAGGCTTATACAGGTTGCCAAGGAGTTTAAGGTGGGATTTAACACTCTCGCCGACTTCCTCCAGCGCAAGGGTTTGCAGAGCGACTGCTCACCCTCGTCGCCAGTGACAGCCGAGGTATATGCCGCCCTTGAGAAGGAGTTTGGTCGCAATCGTCAGTCGGGAAATGAGCGCAACGCCGTGCGTGAGCGCATCCAGCAGAAGGGCTCGGTGAGTATCGCATCGCAGGGTCAGAAGGCTAAGGAGGATGAAGAGGAGGAGGTCATCGTTAAGAGCAACGTCATCAGTGTAAAGGATGAGGTTCGCGGCCCCAAGATTTTGGGTAAGATCGACCTTAACCCCAAGAAGGAGGAACCCAAGGTTGAGCCTAAGAAAGAGGAGCCTAAGCCCGTTGTTGAGGAGCCCAAGAGAGAGGAGCCTAAGCCCGCTGAGGTGAAGCCAGTGGAGTCTAAGGTAGAGCCTAAGGTTGCAGCACCAGAGGTTAAGGATGAGGTTGCTGATGAGCCTAAGCGCGACTCGGTATATCGCCCTGAGGTGGCTCAGCTCGGTGGCCCCAAGATTCTCGGCACGATGGATGTGTCGAACATGGTCCCTGGCGGTAAGCACAAGCGCAAGCGTCTGGAAAAGGAGAAGGTAAATGTAGCCAAGGAGGGTAAGAACGCCGGAAAGCAGGAGAAGCAGGCTCAAAAGGGTGGCAATAAGCCACAGCAGGGTGGTCAGCAGCAGGGTGGTCAGCAGCCTCAGGCTAACAACAAGAAGAACAAGAAACAACAGAAGCAGCAGCCCAAGCCTATCGTGCGCCCCGAGGTGTCTGACGAGGAGGTATCAAAGCAGATTAAGGATACGTTGGCACGTCTCACGGCCAAGGGTACGAAGTCTAAGGGTGCGAAGTATCGTAAGGAGAAGCGTGAGGAGGTTCGTGAGCGCATGAACGAGGAGATCGAGCGCGAGGAGATGGAGCGCAGCGTGCTCAAGGTTACGGAGTTCGTAACCGTGAGTGAGCTCGCTACCATGATGAACGTATCGCCGATGGAGGTCATCTCGGCATGTATGAACCTCGGCCTTATGGTGTCGATCAACCAGCGTCTCGATGCAGAGGCTTTGGTTGTCGTTGCCGAGGAGTTCGGCTTCACCGTTGAGTTCGTGTCGGTTGAGATTCAGGAGGCTATCGAGAGCGACGTGGATAGCGACGAGGATCTCGTACCACGTCCACCTATCGTGACTGTTATGGGTCACGTAGACCACGGTAAGACATCGCTTCTTGATAATATCCGTAAGACAAACGTTACGGCTGGCGAGGCTGGCGGTATCACACAGCATATCGGTGCATACTCTGTGGAGCTCAACGGCCAGAAGATTACGTTCCTCGATACGCCTGGTCATGAGGCGTTTACCGCTATGCGTGCGCGTGGTGCTAAGATGACCGACGTGGCAATCATCATCGTTGCTGCCGATGACTCGGTGATGCCCCAGACCGTGGAGGCTATTAACCACGCTTCGGCTGCAGGTGTGCCTATGGTGTTCGCCATCAACAAGATGGATAAACCACAGGCAAATGCCGACCATATCCGCGAGCAGCTCTCGCAGATGAACTACCTTGTTGAGGACTGGGGTGGTAAGTACCAGTGCCAGGAGGTGTCTGCAAAGAAGGGTATGAACCTCGATAAGCTCCTGGAGAAGGTGCTCTTGGAGGCCGAGATGCTTGAGCTTAAGGCTAACCCCGACCGTAAGGCTTCGGGTGCCGTTATCGAGTCGATGTTGGATAAGGGTCGTGGCTATGTGGCTACTATCATGGTGCAGAATGGTACGTTGCGTGTGGGTGATGTGCTCCTCTCGGGTACATACACTGGCCGTGTGAAGGCTATGTTCGACGAGAATGGCCGCAAAGTTACCGAGGCAGGCCCCTCAACTCCAGTTCAGGTGCTCGGTCTTAATGGTGCTCCTCAGGCAGGTGATACATTCAACGTCATGGAGGATGACCGCTCGGCACGTGAGATTGCCAACAAGCGTGAGCAGTTGCAGCGTATGCAGGGCATCATGACACAGAAGCACGTTACGCTCGACGAGATCGGTCGCCGTATCGCTATCGGCTCGTTCAAGGAACTCAACATCATCGTTAAGGGTGATGTGGACGGCTCGGTTGAGGCTATGACAGGCTCGCTTATCAAACTCTCGAAGGAGAGTGTT
>CALBKP010000090.1 GCA_937895825.1 uncultured Alistipes sp.
ACAGCACACCGCACGACGAAGCGTCGAACTGATACTCGCTACGGTTGTAGCCAATGCGGTCGATCACGCGGCGTGCCACGCCCTGAATGTCGACATATCCCTCCGAGCGTACCTCGCCCGAAACTACCACAAGACCTGTTGTGCAGAGCGTCTCGCAGGCGACCTTAGAGTTGAGGTCGTGACGAAGGAACTCGTCGAGGATAGCGTCCGATATCTGGTCGGCTACCTTGTCGGGATGACCCTCCGACACCGACTCTGATGTAAATAAAAATGCCATAATATATACTTTTTAAATTTAATAAACCTCTCAAGCGCTACCCAACAAACGCGGGCATCACTCAACAAATTATGGCCGAAAGGAGATGATTGCGATAAAAAGGCAGCCTCTTGCGGGGCTCGAGATACGCGACGACGACGTGCCGCGCAACTTTTTAGCACTTTTTTATTGTGGTTGCAATCAGTCCAAATCCTTCCACATTTGTTTTCGGCTGCAAAGGTAGCAATTTTTCGTTATACGCAAACATGAGCGACAAATTATTTTCTTATCGCGCTATAAGCATGTCTTATGCTTAGATATTAGTACATATAATATCAGTCAAGCGCAAGCGGAACACCTATCGAAACTACTAACGTTCTTTAAGGTTTGCGCAGAGCAAGAGGGGGGCGATGGTGATGCCGCAGGCATCGGGTTGTGGAGATTAATGAGATTAGGGAGTTTAATGAGATTAGTGTTTTATACCTACACTTCCCAAATTCCTTAGATTCTCTACACTCTCTAAATTCCCTAAACTTATTAGATTCTCCACAAATACATCCATTTAGTCTTGTGTTAATAGCCGATATTCATTACCTTTGTATAAAATGTAAACTTATGAACGATATACCTCTAATCAAGCAACAAGGAGATCATCGCAATCTCATTAGCTATCGCAAGGCTGAACTAATATACGATATAACATATTACTTTGCTCACGCGGCTTTCGAGAGGAGCGACCGTACCATAGACCAAATGGTGCAGGCAGCACGCTCGGGAAAACAGAATATTGTTGAGGGTAATGCTGATGTCGAGACCTCTATCGAGATGGGTATAAAGCTTATAAATGTGGCAAAGGCGAGCTTCAAGGAGTTGTTGGCTGATTATGAGGACTATTTAAGGGTTAATAACCATGAGCAGTGGAGTGAAACATCTGAACAATATATGGCTATGCGTCAGCTTGGTAGGGATGGCACAAATTTATATATCCTCGAAATAGTTAAATCGAGACCTCTGCATATTGTAGCAAATATGGCTATTATATTGATTAAGCAAGAAGATTATCTGCTGTATCGATTTCTGGAGTCGCTATCAAAGCGTTTTATTCAGGAGGGTGGTTTTCGCGAGAAAATGCATAGGATGCGAGTAGATCAGCGAGCGAAAAAATGACAGCAGAGTAGGTGGGAGAGATTAGGGAGATTAATGAGATTAGAGTTTTATCCCTAAATTCCTTAGACTCCTTAGAATTCCCTAAGTTCTCTACACACCCTAAAAAAGAACGAGCGGGAGTCTCGCGACTGCCGCTCGCCTTCCAGAAACAAATTCTGTAAAACAATATCTGTGGAGCGCAGCGGAACACCTTTAATAAACTACTAACGTGCGCAAGAGTGAAAATAGAAAAGCACTAAATCTATTCGGTTAATTTGCCGTTATCGGCAAAAATTACTATATTTGCACAGAAAATCGGTCTAAAACTTGCCGATAGTCGTAGCGTATGAAGTATATTTCAGTTGCAGAATTTGCCACCAAGTATGGCATTTCGGAGCGCACAGCGCGTAATTATTGCTCTCTTGGAAAGATTGAGGGCGCGACCCTCGTGGGTAAGACTTGGAGTATTCCTGCCGATGCGGAGCTTCCTGGTAGAAAACCTCGTCGGCGCAAGGCGATGCCATTGCTCGTTGTTCTGCGCCAAGAGAAGGAGGCAAGGCTCAAAGGTGGCATCTACCACAAGACACAAATCGACCTCACCTACAACTCCAACCATATCGAGGGCAGTCGCTTAACGCACGACCAGACGCGCTATATCTTTGAGACCAATACTATCGGCATCGAGGGTGAGAGTGTGCGTGTAGATGATATCATCGAGACGACAAATCACTTCCGTTGCATCGACCTTATCATTGACCGAGCAGAGGAGAAGCTGACCGAGAGTCTTATCAAGGAGTTGCACCTAATACTCAAATCTGGCATATCGGATAGTCGTAAGGATTGGTTTACAGTTGGCGACTACAAACGCCTGCCCAATGAGGTGGGTGGCAACGAGACCACCGCACCCGAAGATGTTCATCGCCAGATAAAGGCGCTACTCAAAGAGTATAACAGTAAGAAGCAAAAGTCGTTTGAGGATATTATCGACCTACACCAGCGTTTCGAGGCGATACACCCATTCCAGGATGGCAATGGTCGTGTTGGTCGTCTTGTGATGTTCAAGGAGTGTCTGGCAAATGGCTATGTGCCATTCATAATTACAGAGGAGCTCAAAATGTTCTATTATCGCGGTTTGCGTGAGTGGAATAGTGTCCGAGGATATCTTCTCGACACTTGCCTAACGGCACAAGACAACTACAAAGCGGTACTCGACTATTTTAAGGTGAGGTACTAACTACCTTCCAGAAACAAATTCTGTATATACTATTTTGTGAAGCAAAGCGGAACACCTTTTATAAACTACTAACGTTCGCAGCAGGCGAGAGGTGACCGCAGGGTGTTGTGTGGCGCAACATCGTAGATGTGTGGCTGATTTGGCAACAAGTCAGCCATATTTATATGAGGTGCTTGTTGACAAAGCAGACACGATGGATGCATAGCATCCGCGCCACACAATACACAAGACAAGTCGCCCGAGCCGCCACCGAATCGTCATAGTTTTACAGAATATAAACAAAAGAAATAGGCGGGAGTTTCACAACTGCCGCCTATTCTCCAGAAACAAATTCTGTAAAACTACTAACCCAAACTTAAATAAATGAAGAAACCTAACTACGTTGTCTCGTTGCCAACGTAGCTGTACGAGTAATGTACAATACTCGTGCCAAAATAACGGCTGCCACACTCCGTTTATTGCTTGCTGCGCTCCCTTTTTCCCCTTTTAAGGGATATTTGCGCCATTTAGGATATTTTTGCGCGCACAACGCAATCAATCTTACCTATAATGCAATCAATCGTGCCACGACCCAGTAACCTTCTGCGCACAGCACCTCGCCCGCAAAAGAAATACGTAATCCATAGTCGTAAATATGTCGCTGTTTTATGATGTACTTATGCAAATCTATATCCTCCGTACAATCTGAATACTAAAATCTTAAATAGGGTCTTGTCGCTAACTCTGGCAGCGATTTAAAAATTTTATGACACTTTTTCTTGTTTGTTTGGTCATTTTTTTTTTCGTATATTTGCTAATAATTATTTCATCGTATAACCTATATGACAACGCGCCAAGTAGATTATAAACATTTTGTAGCTCGTTACCAACGTATCGAGCTATGGCTCATTGTAGCTATATATTACTAACCTATAAAACATTAAGCTTATGAAGACGACAGATTTATTGTACTACGAAACTCCACTATTGGAGGTCGTAGAGGTGGACGTGGAGCAGGGCTTTGCAGTTTCGGAGAATGATCCCAGCTATGGCGATCCATTCTATGATGGTTTTGAATCAGAAGAGGAGTTGTGGTAGTGTCTAACTTAAAAAATTACGAAGATGAGACTTATAAATATATTTTTAGCTGCTATGGCGGTAGCTGTGGTGGCAATAGGATGTACCAAGGATGAGGTTCTCGATACGCCACAGGTATCTGACTATGCCGTTGAGTTCAACGTTGCCGATAAGGGCGGTTTCGATGCTACGACACGTGCTGTTAAGACTGCGTGGGCTGCGGGTGACCAGATTGCTATCTTCTGTCGTCCGACATCTTCGGGCGACTATGTTTCTGACAATGCGAAGATTATCTATCTGAAATATGATGGCTCTGCGTGGAGTGCTTCGCCTGTTAGTGTTGCTTTAGTTGCCGAGATGGAGTCGAGTGGCAAGTTCTCTGCTATTCACCATAGGGTTGGCAGCGACGAGAATATAACTGTCGGCAACAGTGGTACACTCGAAACATTTAACGGTGGAGAGCTTCTCTACTATGCTGGTAATTATACCAAAGCCGATGGCGTTATCAGCCTCGGCTCAATCACGATGAGCCTATTCCCTAATTCGGACTACGCGGCAGGACGACTGTTTCAGGTCTCTGTTCTAGGCTTAAATGCTGCTGATGGATGGACTATGACTATCGCAAATGATAACTATACTCCCAGCGAGTCTAATGTGACGGATATTAATCAGCTTGCCCACTATGCTACTTATAATGGTAGATTTCGCTTTGCCGCGAATGATGGTACAATTGGCTCGTGGGGCGGAGGTTATGCCTCATATAGCAAGTGCCTTTGCGTACAGAACGGAGATGATATATCGTTTGTCTTTGAGCGCAAGAACGACTTGGCAAATGTCGATGCCAATAAGAGGTACCACTTCTATCTAACCAATGGCACGGCTGTCTACACATACACCATTGACCGCGGTGCTCACGATGGCAAGAAGTATGAGAAGAACCTTGAGGTTGGTCACGCCTATCTGTTGCCCGCAATTTCAAAATGGACAAACCATAACGCACCCGCAAAGGATGAGATATGGTACACCAACGGTAGCACAACCGAGCCTACTGCGCCTAATGACCCAGCTGCTTTTGGTGATGCTACAATCCAGTCGAATACTTATGATGCTGAAAAGGAGTGCTGGATAATTACTTTTGATAAGGATGTGACAGAGATTGAAGATTATGCATTCCATGGTTATCAAACAGACTGCAATAAACTTACAAGTGTGACTATTCCCGATAGCGTAACAATGATTGGTGAGGGTGCATTCGCAGAATGCGTCAGCCTTACAAGTGTGACTATTGGCGATAGCGTAACGACAATTGGAGATTATGCATTCTCTTGGTGCGAGAGCCTTACAAGTGTGACTATCCCCGATAGCGTAACGACGATTGGAGTGGGTGTATTCCAAGGCTGTATTGGAGTAAAGGAGTTTAAGGGCAAGTATGCAGCTGATGGTGGTCGTTGCCTGGTTGATGGTACTAAAATTGTGGGATTTGCTCTTGGTTGCGGTGCTACAACATACGCCATACCTGATGGTATAACGGTTGTTGGAAATTCTGCATTCTATATGTCAAGTCTTACAAGTGTGACTATCCCTGATAGTGTAAAAGAGTTTGAGGATTTCGCATTTAGCAGTAATGAGAATCTTGTGAGCATAAATATCCCAGCGGGAGTAACTGCAATACCACCTGGTGCTTTTGAGTATTGCATAGCTATTGAAGATATCACCTTGCCTGATAGCATAACGTCGATAGGGGATTACGCATTCTATGGTTGCGAAAGCCTTGAAAGTATTACTATCCCTAATAATGTAACGACGATTGGTGAATTAGTATTCGAATGGTGCGCAGGTCTTAGAAGTGTGACTATCCCCGCGAAGGTGTCATCAATTGGGTTACGAGCATTCTATAATTGCGCAAACCTCGATGTAGTCTACTGTAAGCCAACTGTGCCACCGACTGGAGGTAAAGATATGTTTACGTTTTACGATTATGACACGGAGGAATATAAGATTGTTAGTAAGATTTATGTTCCCGCAGGCTCGGTGGATGAATATAAGGCAAAAGAGTACTGGAGCGCGTATAAAGATTATATCTTTGCCGAGTAGTAGTCGCTGGGCATAGTTGCCTAAAAAGTGTAGCGCGAGTATCGTTGGGTGCTCGCGCTACGTTTTTATAGGGTGGAATGGGGTGTGATGGTGTTGGATAGAGTTTTTCCCTATCTCGCCCTATGTGTTAATATGGGTTAAAATGTGTTAATATGTGTTACTATGGGGTAAAATGAGTTAATATGGCTAAATGCTTACCGCACAGCCACTACCATCATAGTAACTCATAGTAACCCATAAGAACTCATAGTAACCCACAGAGTCTCCACCCACAGAGTCACCACAATCGTGCGTAACAAAAGAGCGGGGGCATCTAATCAATGTTAGACGCCCCCAGCCTATTCTCTGTTGCTAACCCTAATCGAGGCCAATCTTTGTGGCTATCTCCGTGAGCTCGGCAACCACAAAGTTGCTGCCACCGATAAAGATGGCATCCGTGGGCTCAGCAAGGCTGCGGGCGCGGGCTACCGCCTCCTTAACCGTAGGCTGGCACTCGAAGTCGAGACCGAGGCTGGTGGCCACGGCGGCGATATCCTCCACGGGGCGGGCACGCTCGATAGAGGCGCGCGTGAAGATGTAGTGTACGCGCTTAGGCAGCAGTGGCATAATCTTGTCGAGGTCCTTCTCGCGGGCAAAGCCCATAACGGCAATCACGCGCTCCTGCTCCAGTGCGTCGAGCTGTGCCGCCACGTAGCGCATGCCATGGGCGTTGTGTCCCGTGTCGCACACGGTGTATGGCTCGCGGGCGAGTACCTGCCAGCGACCTACGAGGCCTGTTGAGGCTGCTGCAGTGGCAAGACCCTGACGGTGGGCGCGGCGCGAGATGGTGAGTGGTGTATGCTCGGCGAGGAAGTCGGCAGCGGCACATACGGTGACGATGTTATGACGCTGGTAGTCGCCCAAAAGGTCGATATCGAGCTCGTAGCCGCGGCCATCGCGTTCGCGCACGAGGCTGAAGTGCTGGTTGTCGTTGTCGAAGTGCTCGACACCCTGGAGTGTCCACTCCTGCTCGGCAAACAGCAGACGCGAGTTAAGCTCCTCGGCACGTCGCTCGAAGATGTGGTTGTAGCTATCGTCGCGTTGGCCGATGATCACGGGCACGCTCTTCTTTATGATGCCGGCCTTCTCCGAGGCGATCTTCTCGATGCTGTCGCCGAGGAACTCGGTGTGCTCGAGACCGATGTTCGTAACGATGCTGAGGATAGGGGTGATGATGTTCGTAGCGTCGAGGCGGCCACCGAGGCCTGTCTCGATAACAGCCACCTCCACGTCGCTCTGGTCGAAGTAGTCGAAGGCCATCGCCGCCGTCATCTCGAAGAACGAGAGGTCAAGCTCCTGCATCTTGGCCTGATGCTTATCCACGAAGTTAACGACCTTCTGCTTGGGTATCATCTCGCCATCGACACGTATGCGCTCGCGAAAGTCCGCCAGGTGGGGCGAGGTGAAGAGTCCTGTGCGGTAGCCTGCCTCACGAAGTATAGAGGCGAGCATGTGCGACACTGAGCCCTTACCGTTGGTGCCGGCAACGTGGATGGCGTAGTAGTTGCGCTGGGGGTTGCCGATGTGCTGGCAGAAGGCTGCAATACGCTCTAATCCAGGCTTGTAAGCGTCGCCACCAACGCGCTGGAACGATGGCATAGAAGTAAAGAGAAACTCGAGAGTCTGTGAGTAATTCATAATATAATTGTTAATATTGTTTGTCTATAACTGTTAGTCAACGAGGTGGTTACGCTTGCGTGTGCGGTAGGCTACGTAGTAGAGCAACGAGAGCACGGCAACGTATGTGGCTATGCGGGCGATCCAGTCGCCATAGCGCACATATATCGTCTTGTCGGTTCGAAGCTCGAGGTTGGCCGTGAGCACACCCTCCTTGTCCCACTCGAGCCTGTCGCCAATGGTCGTGCCTATGGGCGATATGAATCCCGATATTCCGGTGTTGGCACTGCGGGCTATGGCGCGGCGGCACTCTATGGCGCGCAGACGGCAGAAGTCAAAGAGACGCTTATGACCTGGGGTATTGCCCCACCAGCCGTCGTTCGATATCACAGCCATCACCTCTGCACCCTTGCGTGCGAAACCCGTGAAGAACTCGCCGTAGAGACCCTCATAGCATATCGCTGGGCCTATGTGAACGCCTTTATTCTCAAATACTTTGCATTCTGTGCCCCAGCCGAGCTGTCCCGACACGCCGCCAAGGTCTACCTCGAAGGCATCGAAGAGGCTCTTCAGCGGCACTGCCTCCACGCCAATCACCAAGCGCCCCTTGTGGTAGACATCCTCTACCTCGCCCGACGAGGTACATAGCAGCGCCGAGTTGAAGTGGTCGTACCAACCCACATAGTCGCTGTGGCGTGCCGTTTCGGTACGCCTCATGTCACCGTAGTAGCGTGTTGTCGATGCGCCCATAACAACCTTAGTATCTGGGTCTATGCTGAATATTCGATTTAGTAGAGGTGCCACACTGTCGAAGTCCTCTTCATCAACCGAGCCGTATAAGTAGGCCAGCGCCGACTCGGGCATAAGCACGAATGACGCAGTGGCGGGCACTTTGCCCATCAGGCTGCGTACATCGTTTGCGGGGTTTAGCTTGCCAGCAGATGCGCGCTCATCTTCGTAGCATGGAATGTTGGGCTGTATTACCGATACCTCGGCGTGACGCTCTGATGGGGTGTAGCTGTAAAGTATTGCGAATGAGACCGCTATCGGTAGTAACGCTATTATGGCAGCGCGCACCTTTGCTGTTGTTGTGCGCGTGCGTAGAATCTCGAAGATAGCAACGTTCGAGCATAGAGCCCAGAGCGTGCCGCCGAAGATGCCAGTGTATTCGTACCACTGCACCGCCCATATATCGCCCGAGAAGCCGTGACCGAGCAATAACCACGGGAAGGTCATCACGTCGGCCGAGTTGTAGGCCCACTCGGTAGCTATCCAAATCGCGACAAGGAGTGTGTAGGCCAACGCACGCGGGCCGCGCTTCGATACGTAGTGGTAGGTCATAAAGGCACAGAGGTTGTAGAACGTGCCCACGGCACCTGCGGCGATGGGGCCTATGGGGGCTGCTATCCACACCCACCATATCGTTGCGGCGTACCAGAGCATAAAGGTGAGTGCTGCCCAGCCGCACATACGCCACCAGTCGCGCGCCGAAGACGTGTAGTTCTCGCTGATGACCATTAGCGGTATGAGGGCTACGAGGAGCGTTAGTCCTGTGCCCATGAGCCATCCTGCAGAGAGCAGGGCTACGCTGAGGAGCACGAGTAGAAGCCTATGTGTTGATGAGTTACGTTGCATCGTTTTCAGACCTTTAAAGACGACAAAATGTGTTTTAATAATATCTGCCACAAATTTAATAAACATTTGCCAAAAAGCAATCTTCTTGTTCACGTTTCCGCAGAAAAAGAAAAATATCTATCTTTGTGGGAGAATAGTTGCTATGTATCTAAAAGATGTTGAAATAGATGGGCGTTCGAGCCTGGTACTCGAGGGCGGAGGTATGCGTGGCGTGTTTACCTGTGGCGTGCTTGATGCGCTGATGGATCGCGGCATACGCTTCCCCTATACCGTGGGCGTTAGTGCTGGCGCGTGCAACGGTCTGTCGTATATGTCGGGGCAGCGGGGTAGAGCGAAATACAGTAATATAGACCTCTTGGAGAAGCATCACTATATAGGCTTTAAGCATCTGCTGCTCAAAGGTAACATTATGGATTTCGACCTATTGTTTGATGAGTTTCCCAATCGTATCATTCCCTACGACTACGAGACATACGCTCGTGCGGAGGGGCGTTTCGAGATGGTCACGACCGATTGTATTACGGGCAAGGCGTGCTATTATGAGGAGAAGAATGACCCGAAGCGCATCATCGACATTGTCAAGGCTTCAAGCTCGCTGCCGTATGTCTGCCCTAAGGCGGAGGTCGATGGACGCAAGATGCTCGATGGTGGCATAGGTGACTCAATACCTGTGAAGCGTGCTCGTGAGCTTGGCTATGACCGCTCGGTTGTTGTGTTGACGCGTAATCGCGGCTATCGTAAGCCAGACGAACCATCGTTCGTGCCGCCATTCTTCTATTGCCGCTATCCTGCACTTCGTAAGGCGATACGCATGCGTAATATGATGTATAATAAGCAGATATACCTCGTTGAGGAGTTGGAATCAAAGGGCGAACTTGTGGTTATCCGTCCGGAGCGACCAATAGAGGTCGGTCGCATGGAGCGCGACACGTCAAAGTTATTAGCGCTATATAACGAGGGCTACGACATAGCCTCGCGCATCAATTTTGTGGTGAAATAGGTCACGCGTGATTAATAATTTGTATAACTCCACGATTTATACTATCTTTGTAAATCGTTTTACATAGTATGGCCGAGCAGCAGAATATAGATAGCAACCTTAAGTGGCACCAGCGGGTGGGACTTGAGGTGTTGTGGGCTACATGCCGCGCGTTGAACTACTCGCCGCGCTGGTTTCGTTTCTATGTGTTGCGCCCACTGTTCTATATCCTGCTTGTTGTGGTACGCTATCGCCGTAGGGTCATCCTTGAAAACCTTGAGCGTTCGTTTCCCGAGAAGTCGGCGGCGGAGCGTAGGCGCATAATGCGTAGATTCTACAACACGTTAGCCGAGGTTATCGTCTGCACGATATGTCTTGCTGGTGCAACGCCTGAGCATGATCCCGACCTTATCTCGTGGGCAAATGGCGAAGAGCACTTAAGGCGCACACAGGGTCGCGACTGGGTGGCTATGGCCTCGCACTATGGCTCGTGGGAGTATTTCCTGCTCTGGTGCTGGTATAATACGAGCGACACGTTCTTGGCGGTGTATCACCCGCTTAGGAGCGTTGTTTTCGAGCACTTCTATCGTCGTCTGCGTAGCCTCGCGCCTACCATCGTACAGACCCCGATGAAGGAGACCTTGCGCTACTACTTGCGTCGTAGAGGCGAGGGACGAGGTGTCATCCTCGGCCTTATCTCCGACCAAAGCCCTAATCTGCGTCTCGATACCGAGTGGATCAGATTCCTTAACCAGGATACCGCCTTTGTTGAGGGTGGCGAGAAGTTTGCCATGCGCTTCCATATTCCTGCCTACTTCGTAAATGTAACTCGCTTAGCTCCTGGTCGCTACGAGGTGCGCTTCGACGAGCTATACGATGGCGTTGAGGATATCACGGAGGGTGAGTTTACGCGCCGCTATGCTAAGGCCTTAGAGGCGATGATACGTCGGACTCCCGAGCTATGGATGTGGTCACACAAGCGTTGGAAGCACACCCCCGAGAAGCAGGCGGCGAAGTATGGCATCGAGAAAAAGGTGGCAAAATAGAACATTTTGTGAGAAAAAGGTGGATATTTGGGGTGTTATGCCAGAAAAAGAGTATCTTTGCCATCCGTTAAACTGAGATTTGAGATATGGATATAGTCATCACCTATGTCAACGGACTCGACCCCGTGTGGCAAAAGGAGTACGAGAAATATACCAATACACCCATCGTGGAGAAGCGTTTCAGAGACTGGGGAACGCTCCGCTATCTGTTCCGCGGCATAGCCAAGAATATGCCATTCATACGCAAGGTACACCTTGTGGTGTCGGGCGAGAGTCAGGTGCCCGAGTGGCTCAATCGTGAGGCGGTTAACGTCGTATTGCACAAGGATATAATCCCCGCCGAGCTACTGCCTACGTTCAATTGCAACCCTATCGAGATGCATCTGCAAAACATCGAGGGTCTTGACGAGGAGTACCTTTACTTCAATGATGACATTTTCCCTCTTTTGCCGTGTAAACCCACGGACTTTTTCCGCGGAGGCAGGGGTGTTATCCGCATGAGCCGCCACCTCTTTGTCTTTGATATGTTCAAGCAGATATGTCGTAACTCCAACCGCGTGGCGTACGAGGCGTTGGGTCGCCGTCCATCGCCGTTCTTCCTTCGTCCACAGCATGTATGCACGCCGATGTTGCGTAGTGAGGTACAGGCTGTTTACAACGTAGCGAAGGATGAAATCTTGGGCTCAATGACAACAACGCGCTCGGGTAAGAACCTAAATCAGTACCTCTTCCTTGACTATATGTATCTGAAGGGTAAGATCATCAACGAGCGATTGTCGAAGAAGCACTTCTCGGTAGGAGTTGTTTCGGCAAAGAAACTGCGTAAGTTTATCGAGGAGCCCACACATAAACTCACCTGCGTAAATGATGTGCAGCTCACGGAGGAGCGATACGCGGAGTTGCGCTCGGCTCTGCTTGAGGCTTTCGAACGAGCCTTGCCCGAGAAATCGAAATATGAGATATAGAAAAAAGGATTGCGCGAGCAATCCTTTTCTTGTAATGCCCTTTGTGGCTATCTAAATAGGGCGATAAGTTTAGTTATCATCTGCGAAATAATCCATACGTCGGAGTTCCCGCGAATATTGGCACGACGCACTGCTTGTGCTAACCATGGATACTCCTTGTATAGGCCGAGGCCGTAGAATGTAGAGTACCAGCCTGCCTGAATGGCTATGTCGTCTAAGATGGATGCTACGGGGTTCTTCGCTGCGGGAATGTCGCGATACTTCTCGTATAGGTTGAGAAAGTTTACGGCATACTCACGCTTGCGCTTCTTGCGCTGATGTCCAGTGAGGGCATTGGGATTGCCTTTACGGTAGTGGTAGACATCCTCGTCAAGGTAGGCGATGCTTTGAGCATAGCCAACGAGTTGGGTCGATACGTAGCAATCCTCCGCGTAGCCATACTTCGGTACGTAGATAGTATTCTCTTGGTATAGGGTGCGGCGCACACATTTGTTGCAGAGTGTACCAAACGAGCGGTGGTTGTACATATTACGCACATAGGCGGCTCGTTCGTTATTGCCATACTCGCGCTCTTTTTTCACGCTGGAGCGTGTGGGGTACTCCTTAACGTAGTTGAAGTAGACGATGTCGGCATCGCACTCTTCGATCTTTCGTGCAATCTTTGCAATCGATCCCTCCGTGATCCAGTCGTCGGAGTCGACGTGGTAGATATAGTCGCCCGTGGCGTTGTCTATACCCGTACGACGTGCAGCAGGGAGACCTCCGTTGGGCTTGTGTATAATTTTTATCTGTGGCTTTAGATGGGCATACTTACGCTCGATGAGCTCCTTGAGAAGCACAATCGAGCGATCCTTCGTACCGTCGTTTACGAAGATAAACTCAATGTGTGGGTACGACTGCGAGAGTAGCGATTCGGCACACTCAACAATGTACGATTCAACACCATAGATAGGTGCAACAATGGATATGCGTATAGGTTTATTGCTCATAGTGTTACTCTCTATTTAAATCTTCCGCTCTGGAGCTTGTATTCGTACGAGTGGCGACCCTCGGCGCGGAAGTCGGTGTGATATCGCTCAAGTACGTTACGGAATATCTCATCATATTGCGGGATGTAGAGGTCGTTCTGCGCACGGAGGTTTGCGATAATCTCCTCGGCAAGCTTTGTGGTGACGCTTAGATCATTAGCACCATTATAGAAGGCCGTACCCTTTATCGAACCAGGCGATATGTTGAGTATGCGGTTATTGGTATCTGCCATCTCGAGCTCCACGTTCACGCTCTCGATAAATATCTTTAGTGCCGCCTTTGATGCTCCGTAGACGGCAAAGAGTGGCGAGGACATGAAACCAGCGATGCTGCCCATCACGCCGAGGTAGAATGGCTCAGACGAAAGTAGCCTCTGGTAGAAGTGGTGGATAATGCGGATGACGGCCGTGGTGTTTACACTAAAACTGTCGATGATATGTTGCTCGTCGATATCGGCAAAGTGTGCTAAACGGCCAAACCCCGCGGTGATCATCACGGTGTCAACATTTGTAAAGCGGTCAAATAGCGAGAAGTCGCCGTTACGCAAGTCAAACTCATGTTGTTCGAACTTCTCGCACACGTACTCCTCGGCCATACGCGCACGGTCGACGATATGAATCTTTGTATACTCTGTATCGCGCGCCAAGAGTGTGGCGATAGCTAGACCAATACCGTTAGCGCCACCTACAACGAGTGCCTCTCTCATAGCTTGAAGAAATTTTTGCGGTTATCGAATTGCTCCATGATGTGCGCCATGGCTATACTCTGTGTGGGCGTTAAGCGTGCCGACGAGCGATGGTTTATGATGCACGATACAAACTCTTGAATCTCATATCTCAAACCAGGCTCATCCCACTTATAGAAATACTTCTTGTTGCGATTCTGATCCTCGTACCTGAGCTCGAAGTAGTCGGTCTTCCACCATGGCGAGGGTACGTATGCATAGCCCTGCGTGCCCGAGATTACAAGGTTACCCTCGGTCTTTACGCCGAGACCCAACTGGAACGATGCTACGGCACTCGGATAGCGCATGATGCCGCGTGTATAGACATCCACACCATTTGAGTTCATACGGCTATAAAGGTTTATATTCTCATACTCTGTGCCGAGGAGCTTGATGATAGGCAGTAGTGGGTACGATCCCATCTCGTGCATCGAGCCACCAGCCTCGTTGGGGTCGAGCTCACGGCGTAGCTTATCCTCGCCCCAGAGTTTCGACTCCGAGGCATCAATACCCACAACATCACCGATAAGGCCACTCTTGATAAGCGTAATGAGGTGGTTAAAGGCGGGGCAATATGCCGTCTTGTTAGCCTCCAAGAGTACCAAGCCTTGCTCTTCGGCCAACGCGTAGAGCTCTTCAGCCTCGCGGCCGTTGAGCACCATAGGTGTCTCGCACAATACGTGACGGCCATGCTCCAAGGCATACTTCGCCTGTGCGTAGTGGGCGAGGTGGGGAGTAGCGATGTATATGGCATCTGACCTCTCGACTAACTCTTCGAAGCTGTGGCATATCATCGTCTTATCGTCGGTTAACCTCTCAGCTGCCTCACGGTTTATATCGTAGAGGCCGCTAAGATGTGCTGCATCAACCTTGGGTATCTCGCTGAGAAATCGTGTGGCGATACGTCCGCAACCTACAACGCCTATGTTGATGATAACCTCGCTCTCGGCGCGTAGCATCGTCGACGAAACACCCTCGGTACGTGGTAGGTAGACAACCTCGCAATACTCGTTCAGATAGTCAAACTTGCCCTCCCAGTCCGAGCCGATAGCGAAGATGTCGACATCGTAACGCTGGATGTCATCGATCTTCTGACCAACGTAGTCCTCTATAATGATCTTGTCAGCGATGCCCGTGGTGCGTATTGCCTCGACGCGCTCCAGAACATTATCCCTTACGTTTAGCTTGCCGCGTTCGCGGTCGAAGCTATCGTTCGTAACACCAACGATAAGGTAGTCGCCAAGAGCCTTTGCTCTGCGTAGAAGGTTTAGATGACCCTCATGTAGCAGGTCGTATGTTCCGTATGTTATAACCTTTTTCATGCTTATCTAATCATTGCCGTAAATCTCTTCGCGGTACTCGCGACAGTGTATACACCGCTGTATTACTTCATCCGAGGGTATCTGTCGCCAGTTGCCGTAAACGTTTGTAAGGTAGGCATCTATATCCTTAGGTATAGGAAACACCACGCCCTCGAATGCCGTGGTCGTAAGCGGCAGGGTATCCTTCATGTAGAAGGTATGCTTTGCCCAGCCCGTGCCCAACATATAGTGATACTCACCCTTAGGATTGATACGGCCTATGAGCCAAAGTAGTGGGTTAAGTATGCCAAGACATAACCCCTCGATAAGGCGTATCAACGGCCTGCGTATCCATCCGCAACGGATATATGAGGTGAGGTGTTGTAGGTTGTTGTACGTGACCGATGCTATGCGTGCAGCGAGATAATTGGTCTTCTCAATGGCAAAGATATCGAGACCCACACCCGCCCAGCGGTAGTAGTCGTAGCGACGACTGGTGACGCGCATGCGCCCCTCGCGCTTACGAAACTTACCGAAGATATTAACGTACTCCACATCACTCTCCAATGTGTGGAATACGAACTCCTTGCTGTTAAGTTTGAGAAGTATGCGTTTGAGTCGCTTGTAGTCGCGCTTAAGTAGCACTATGTCAACATCATCATCCCACGGAATAAATCCCTTGTGGCGAGCAGCACCAAGTAGTGTGCCAGAGCTTAGCCACCAAGGAATGTCGTGTTTCTTACATATATCGGCCACCACCTCCATCATCTTGAGGAGCTCCATCTGGTCATGTCTCAGTAGCGATCCGTCGGGGTTGTACTTTTCGCGTAGCTGTTGCGCCTCTGCCTCAGTCAGCCTATTTTGGGTCATCGTTCTTTTGTTTAAATTAGGCAAATTTATAAAATATTTTTTAAAAAACGGATAAATAGCTATCTTTGTATATTATTAGAGTAACTTTTAGAGCAATGGGGCGTTTTGGAGAGAAGGTGGCCTATGGCCTAAACTATGTAACTAAGAGCCTTGGCAACCTCCTTGCATGGGGTGTACGTCGTATGACGAAGGTTAAGCCTCGAAGGGTTGTGTGCTGGGCATACAACTTCAAGCAGTATGGCTGTAACCCGCGCTATCTAACAGAATATCTGCTTGAGAACTGCCCCGACTTCGAAGTATGCTGGGTGTTCCGCTCGGGTGTCGACACCTCGCAGGTAGACCAACGTGTTAAGGTTGTACGCTTTCGTACGTGGGAGTATCTGAAGATGATGGCAACGGCCGAGTTTCTTGTTACAAACTCGCGTACAAATCCATACCTAATATATTGGCATAAACGCCCCGAGCAGAAGTATCTGATGTTGTGGCACGGAGGCGTAGCGCTGAAGAAGATTGAGCGTGACGTAGAGGATAAGCTCGGCTATGGTTATGTGCGTAAGGCGCAGATAGACTCTCGTGTGGCTGATCTTATGATTTCGGGTTGTAATATGCACACGGAGCTTATACGCAACGCCTTTTGGTATGATGGCGAAGTACTTGAGCGAGGTATTCCGCGTAACGATATATTCTTCGATAAGGAGCGTCATGCTGAGTTTCGTCGTCGTGTTGAGGCCACTTACGGATTAAATCCTGGTAGCCGTATCGTGCTTTATGCCCCGACGTTTCGTCGTAGTATGAGTATTGAGCCATATCGCATCGACTGGTCGCGTATGATTGCAGCTCTTAGGCGACTATATGCCACGGAGCATGTGAGTGTCATCGTGCGCATGCATCCCAATCTTATTGGTAAGGTGGATACTACGACGCTGGTAGCCTACGAGGGTGTTGTCGATGGCACACGCTACCATGACATGCAAGAGCTACTGACGGTGGCAGATATGCTTATCACGGATTACTCAAGCTCAATGTTCGACTTTACGATGCAGGGTCGCCCATGTCTGTTGTATGCTACCGACGTGGCACAGTACGATCGTGGCTACTACTTCGACTTTAGAGATTTACCATATCCATTGGCTGAGACCGAGGATGAGCTTGTAGCCCTTGTTGAAAATTTCGATATGGAGGGCTATGCTGCAAGGCTCAATGACTTTTTTGCTCACCGCGTTGGTCTAAAGGAGGAGGGGCATGCCGCCCAAGCGCTGGCCGAGTGGATGGCTCGGAGAGCGATGTAATATAGACACTATATGTAATAAAAGATGCTACCCCACAGAGGTAGCATCTTTCGTTTATAACTCATGTCGTGATTAACGATAGAATATCGACGAGATAGATTTGTAGTTGTGAACGCGCTCAATGACATCAGCAAAGATGGGAGCTACGCTCAAAACGGTGAACTTGTGAAGATCCTCACCCTCCTTCAATGGAATGGTGTCGGTGGTGATAACCTCCTGGATAGCACTCTCGTTGATGCGGTCGTATGCCTTGCCCGAAAGTACGGGGTGTGTAACGGCAGCACGCACGCTCTTAGCACCACGGTCCATGAGCATATTAGCAGCCATACAGATAGTGCCAGCCGTGTCGATCATATCGTCAACGATGATGACATTACGGCCCTCAACCTCACCGATGGCGGTCATCGAGCCAACGACGTTAGCCTTAGCACGCTCCTTGTGCGAGATGATGATAGGTGCCTGGAAGTGCTTAGCATACGACGAAGCGCGCTTAGCACCGCCCATATCGGGTGAAGCGATCGAGAGGTCGGGAATCTGCAACTTCTGGATGTAGGGTACAAAGATACCCGATGCGTAGAGCGCATCCATAGGAAGGTCGAAGAAGCCCTGAATCTGATCGGCGTGGAGATCCATGGTCATCACGCGCTGAACGCCAGCTGCGATAAGCATGTTGGCAACCAGGCGTGCAGTGATAGGTACACGTGGACGATCCTTACGATCCTGACGTGCCCAGCCGAAGTAGGGGATAACGGCAATAACCTGGTGAGCTGAAGCACGACGTGCAGCATCGGCCATCATGAGCAACTCCATCAGATTATCCGAAGGTGGGAAGGTTGATTGAATGATAAACACGGTACAGCCACGAATAGACTCGTGGAAGCAGGGCTGGAACTCGCCGTCGCTGAACTGCAAAACGTCAGAGTCTCCAAGCTTAATGCCATACTCGGCGGCAATCTTCTCGGCAAGATAACGTGAACCTCGGCCAGCGAAGAATTTGATTTTGTGGATCGCCATAATATAATTTAAGTAAGGTTGGTTAACTTTTATACAAAAGTAAGGCAAATAAGCCGAATAAACAACTTTTTTGCCCTAAATTTATCAATAATTTGTAAGTGCCTCGTCAATAAAGGCGAGTATCTCCTCGCGGCCTGTACCTTTCTCACTCGATGAGATGAACATTGGCGGTAGCTCCTCCCACTGTTCTGCAAGTGTGCGCTTATAGGTTGAGATACTGCGGTTGAGTTGTGCCTGCGAGAGCTTGTCGGCTTTCGTGAAGATGATGCCGAAGGGTATGCCGTTTTGACCGAGGAGCTCGATGAAGTTGAGGTCGATCCTCTGAGGCTCGAGGCGTGAGTCTACAAGCACGAAGAGGAAGTGCATCTTCTCGCACTTCAATACATAATCGGTTATGATCTTTGAAAACTCGCCACGGGCTGTCTTTGACACGCGAGCGTAGCCATAGCCTGGCAGGTCGACAAGATACCAGCTATCGTTTATGAGGAAGTGGTTGATAAGTTTTGTCTTGCCAGGTGTGCCTGAGACCTTAGCTAAGCCCTTAATGCCCGTGAGCATGTTCACTAATGATGACTTGCCGACGTTGCTTCGTCCGATAAAGGCTATATCCTTGAGGTCATCTTTTGGTACTTGAGATATGCGCTCCGAGCTGCATTTAAACTTTGCTTTTATGGTAATGGCCATCTAATTCATTGTTTTATTTCAAGGCAAAGATACGAAAAAAA
The DNA here is from genome assembly GCA_937895825.1 of uncultured Alistipes sp. Lineage (GTDB taxonomy): Bacteria > Bacteroidota > Bacteroidia > Bacteroidales > Rikenellaceae > Alistipes. Next base: position 19,020 of record CALBKP010000090.1, read on the forward strand.
AGAAAAATTCCCTACATTTGTAGCATCGAAAATGTTAAAACACAAAAAATATGAAAAAAGAGTGGAATGATGTTCGTGAATTTCACGAGAAGTTTGGCCATCCTGTGGCTCAGGAGCCGAAGATGATGGATAAGAAGCGTGCGTTGTCGCGCGCTAAGTGGATGCAAGAGGAGGTTGCTGAGTTTCTCGTTGCTGACGACATCTACGAGCAGGCTGACGCAATGATTGATCTTATGTACTTTGCACTTGGTACGATGGTGGAGATGGGCTTGGAGGCTGATGAGCTCTTTGATATTGTGCAGCAGGCAAATATGGCTAAGTTATGGCCCGATGGTAAGCCCCACTATAACCCTAAGGATGGCAAGGTTATCAAGCCCGAGGGCTGGGAGGATCCAGCACCTAAGATTAAGGCATATATCGACTCCGTCATAGCATCTAAAAAGAGATAAGAGATGAGAAGTTGTTTTAAGTTTTTGAGTGTAGCCCTTATGGTTGCTGCGCTCCTTGTGTCGCTATCGTCTTGTCAGAAAGATCCCGATACAGAGAAAACAAAGGGTAATATCACGTTGTATGTCGATAGTTTGGAGGCTCTGCCCGAGGGCGATATGCTCCGTGTAAACTACGACATCGCTGAGCGACAGGATGGCGTGGAACTTGTTGCTGAGTGTAAGGATGAGTGGATTAGCAGTATCGAGGTGCGATACAGTCTCATAGACATTACCGTTGAGTGTAACCGTAGTGGAGCAGAGCGTTCTGCGACCATTGAGTTGAACTATGGTGGTGCTCGTGAGAGCCTTACAATTACTCAGAAGCCATGGTTCGAGCCTTTGGTATTGACTGTTGATAAGGTTGAGGCGACGGCTGTGACAATTTCGGTAGCTGCGCTTGACGAGAGTACTACATGGATTGGTCAGGTGGTAAGCAAGGAGTGGTTCGACTCGTATAGCGAGGAGGATATCTTTTACGAAGACCTTAGCTACTACCGCTTGATGGCCTCGGACGCTGAGCTATCGTTGGAGGAGTATCTAAGTTCGATCCTTAGCCACGGCTCGCACTCAGGAATACGTATGAAGGGTCTCGATTCGGAGTCCGATTATGTGGTTTACATCTATGGTATGAATGAACTCGGCGAGAAGACCACGGCGCTCTACAGCAAGCACTTTACTACGCCTGCGCCATACGAGGGTAACGACGTTACCTATGAGTTTGACGTAGTGTGCGAACGTTCTGTGGCTAAGATCTCTATCGAGCCATCGCACGAGGGCGTGGCCTACTATAATAACATCACCACACGCGAGCACTTCGAACAGTGTGGCAGCGATATCAATGCCCTTGTTGAGGATGTTGTGGCCACAGCTCTTGATAACTACCTGTACTGGGATATGACCGAGGCGGAGTTCTATGAAAACAACACGGAATATTTCGCTACAAGCTACGAGATGGAGACACTCTCGGCAACGGATTATGTGGTCTTTGCGTTTAAGTGGGATGAGAACCTTAAGCCCATTAGCGAGGTGTCGTACAAGTGGTTTACGTCAAACGAGGTTAAGCCTTCGGATAATAAGCTCTCGATGACAATCTCGCAGATTACGCAGACAACCTTCTACGTTGAGACAACGACGACGAACGATGACCCATACACCATCTTCGCCGTTCCTACCGCATCGATAAAGAAGCTTATGGCCGACGACGAGATCTTTGACTATATCATCAAGGAGTATGGTGCTCCAGAGCTCGCCTACAACCAGTGCGTGGGCGATGTCAAAGGAACGTTCAGTGGCCTTGAAGCGGATACGGAGTACACCGTGCTTCTCTTTGGTTATGAGGCTGGTACACGTACGACGGCCATGAAGAGAGAGAAGATTAAGACAGCTGCAGCAGGCGATGTCGAGGCATGCATCTATACGGTGGAGGTTACTGACGTTGCCGATCACACGGCGAGGGTGACCATCACACCTTCGGATTATAGTGTATGGTATTACTGGAACGTCTTTGAGGCATCAACCACCGAGGAGGAGATTAAGAGTTATATAGAGCAGACTATCAATGGTTACTACTATGGTGACTATTCGGAGTTTAGCTGGGAAGAGATTACGCAGGGAGCAACCTCGAGCTACATATCGCAATTGCGCCCATCGACCGATTATAAGGTAGTTGTTGTGCCGATGAATCCCCGCATGTTTGAGTATACTGGCTCGTTACGTAGTGTTGGCGAGTTTAGAACTCAGGAGGCAGTCATTGCCGACATAGACATAACGGCAAAGATCGAGGCATACTACGATGGCGACGAGCTGATCGAAGTGGGTGGCGATGATTGGAACTTTAGCCACTATGCTGGCTATGCCGTAGCTCCTATAAGTGTGAATGTCGATGGTCAGCACTCGGGCTTCTTGTTTACCATCTTCGACTATGTAGACGGCTTGGACGACCCCGAGAAGTACGATGATAATGTGCTATTGGATACTCTCTATGAGGTTGGAGCATATTGGACACCTGCCTACTTCCGTTGTGCGTGGGATACGCAGCTTATGATTGCTGCCGTGGCGTTCGATATGCAGGGTAATCCGAGTCGTGTTTATCGCGAGTGTGTAATGCTGACACGTGATGGTGCCAATGATGCGCAGGAGTTTATCGACTTCTATATGGGTGGTACAAGCGCTGTTGCGCTCACTTCGGCGGCTAAAAAGTGTCAAAATGCGGACTTTGTGGCGGTACAGCGTCCCGTTGTGGAGAAGTGTGTATCGGAGCGTGCTATACGTCTGAATAAGAGATAGTATCGACGAAAATATAGTTCTGATTGGAACTAATTGTTATGCTGGAGCTGTTCAATGGTTTGGACAGCTCCTTTTAATTTGTAAATTCGTGATTTCGTTGAATTTATTTCACTAATGAAAAAGTTTGTTCTATCTTTGCCTGCGGATTTTTTTAACATGGAATAGATATAGTATGAAGATTCTTGCGAAATTGATCTCTGCTGCGGCACTTGCCATCGGCATGGTATCGTGCAGTGTGGAGGTTACGGATACACTCACACGTCCCGTTGAGCAGGTAGAGGTAGGCTTCTCAATGCCTACTGATGCTACGCGTACGGCCATTGCCGACGATGGTAAGACCACTTACTGGGCTGTGGGCGATAAGCTCGCCGTGTGGGCGCGTAATAGCAGTGGTGATTACGTTTTTGAGAATACCACGTTCTCGTTGCGCCACTTCTCGGAGACCTACGACAAGGCCTTCTTCACGGCAAACATTGCGGCAATGGCCTCGGGTGAGTATACCTACATGCTATCCTACCCGCAGCCTAAGTCGGTTATCGGTACGTTGGCTACGTATAACGTTGCGTCAACGCAGTCGGGAAAGTATGATGGCATCCACGATATTATGGTTGCTGAGCCGGTTAAGGACGATGCTCTGACCTCGGCAGGTATGGTGTCGCTCAATACCGTTATGTGCCACCAGATGCATGCCATAAAGATTACCGTTCCCGAGGGTCGTAACCTCTTTGGCTCGCGCTTTTACCGCCTGGAGATTACCTTCCCGCAGGATGTTGTTGGTGATGTGACACTCGATGTTAGCGACCCCAGCGAGGCACCTATCTATACGAACACCTCGAACGTGATTACTGTGGAGAGTGCCGAGGGCTTCGATGCTGGCGATGATATCTGGGTATTTGTGCTTCCTGGAACGGTCGATGGTGATGTGAGCTACAAGGTTAAGTCGCTGAATCAGCAGTCGGTCGTAAATACCTACCCCCTGTCGCGTAACATGAAGGCGGGTCACGTAACACCTATCTCGATGGCTATCCCTAAACTATACAAGTACACATCGTTTATCTTGTCGGAGGGGGCTAATAACCTTGGTGAGGAGTTCAATAGCTTCAAGGTTTACGATAAGAGCAATGCGTTGCTTGCCTCGTTTACTCGTAATGCCGAGAATCGATATGAGTTTGGCTTCGAGGGAGATATAGACTTTTCATCGTGGGAGAATACCGATTTACGTATTGTTTTCGACTCGGATAATGCTATTGTTGAGAATAGCGTAAACATTGGTAAAATTGAGCTCTTCTGCCAAAATGCGGTCACGCCATTCGTAGTTCCATACCTCTTCGAAGAGGACTTCAGCGGTATTTACAAGGAGGGCGAGAGCTATGGTAATAATGACTATGCATCGAGCGATAGAAATCAGCCAGGTGCTGTGTTGGATGGTTGTATGACATCGAAGGGTTGGAATGCAGCACGTTATTGGACGCTCGGTAACTCTATGCGTATCAATGTGCGTTATCAGACAGCCGTAGGATTTGCATCTACACACTACGGACGACTGGATACACCTGCAATGTCGATGTTGAAGAGTAGCGCAAATGTAGACGTTGTGGTTATGTTCGATGCCGCAGCCTACGCACATGAGTCGTCAAGTATCGGTATCTTGTCTACAAGTGTCTCGCTTGCCACACACACTAATAACGCAAACCCCATAGATGGTATCCCCACGGGTAAGTCGGGTTTGTTCTCATCGTATAATACCACTATTGATGATTTTGGTACTACCCACTTCAAGATGGATGGACTTACGGCAGCGGGTGCTGAGGCTTTTAATGAGACTTTCCCGACTTACACGGCAACTGTTAAGTCGTTGCAGTCTACTTCGCGTCTTTGCTTCTATCCCTCGATCTCGACAGAGACAGGACTCGTACAAACAGGTAATGCTGAGGGTAATGTCTATATCGACAATATTAGGGTTCAGATCGTAAAAAAATAAAATTAAGATTAAATATTAACTAAAACCAATTGATTATGAAAAGACTTTTCACAATTGCATCGCTCGTGGCTCTCACGTTGGCATCGTGTGCCAAGGATGAGATTAAGAGCGAGGAGAAGGGTGAGGGTAGTGTGACAATTGCGTGCAACGTAGCAACAGATGTTACCGAGACACGTGCCAACGTTAGCTGCACAACACCCGCCGAGGAGGATTTCGCTCTCGTTATCGAGGGTGTATCTCTGGGTTACAAGCAGGAGTATGCCTCAGTTGCCGACTTCGACGAGGAGGCTTACTTCTACAAGGGAACTTACAAGGCAACGGTTACTGCTGGTGACACAGCAAACGAGGGCTACGACAAGGCAGCCTTCGTAGGCAGCAAGGAGTTTGTGATCACACCTCGTCAGAATACCAAGGTGGATATCACCGCTACGATTGCTAATGCACTCGTTAAGGTTGTGGTTACGGATAGTTTTAAGACCTACTTCCCTGGTGGTTATGACCTTAAGCTTACAACTGCTGCAGGAAATGAGTTTGACGTTACTGCGCAGACCGAGCCTTTGTTCATCGCGCCTACATCTTTCAAGATCACAGGTACGGGTACAAAGCAGGCTAACCAGTCGGGTGCAGAGGCATCTACTATTGCTATCCCCGAGTATAATAATGACCAGTTGGAGGCTCAGCACTATTATACAGTGAAGCTCGACGTTAGCAACGTTGGTCAGGCAACGCTTACCGTTACGCTTAACGATACGATCGTTGAGGAGCAGACGATCGAGACAGAGCTTAACGATAATTCAGATAACGCTTAGTAATAACACATTATAGATCTGATAGATATGAAATCAGTAGTAAGATTAATGAGCATCGCCGTAGTCTTTGCGCTCACGCTTGGTGCTTGTAAGAAAGATAAGGTAGATTATATTGGTGACATTGACACCAATACAGAGAATATCGGTTACCTCTCGTTCTCAAACTTTGAGGCCACGGTGATGGAGGATACCGAGAATATCGCTAACCCTGCAGCAAAGACACGTGCGGGTGTGGATATTAACACATTTGATGTTGTTATTACGAACAAGGCTGGCGAAAAGGTGGGCCAGTATAAGTATGGTGAGCTTCCCTCGGAGCCTATCTCATTGGCCGCTGGCATCTACAAGGTGGCTATCTCGTCGGGTGCGATGAGCGGTGCTGCTTGGGAGAGCCCCGTCTATGCAGCTGAGAAGGAGTTTACGGTTGTTCGTAAGCAGACCACTGTCGTTAACGACATCGTATGTAAACTCTCAAACATCAAGGTTACGGTTGGCTACTCGGCAGATATCATCGAGAGCCTCGACCCCGCATATACCACTATGACCGTGGCGTTGAAGGAGAATGACCTCCTCTACGCTATGAACGAGGAGCGTGCTGGTTATTTCAAGCCTATTGAGGAGACCAACACCCTTGAGCTTACGCTTAGCTGCCGCTATAAGGGTCAGGATAAGGATATCATCATGACCAATTCTATTGCTAACGTAAAGGCTGCTCAGTGGCGTAAGATTAACGTCGTTATCCAGCATGCTTCGGATGGTACGGCTACTATTGGCATTGTTTGTGACACTTGGACTTACGATGAGGAGGTCGTATTTGACACTGCCACCTTTTTAATGGAGGAGGTTATTCCAGATGATACCGACATGCCTGAGATCGTATGGGAGGGTCATGATTTGAGCCAGCCATTCGAGCTTACGGACGATATGTTCGATGGAGATGGTAACTTCACATCAAACATCAACCTCGATATCACATCGAAGAGCGCTATTGCATCTGTCGTTGTAAAGGTTAGCTCGGACAATGCCGACTTTACGAAGGCTTACTCGGAGCTTATGCCCCTTGAGAGTGACATCTGCAACGGCTCGGTATCGAATGCTATCCTTAAGATGATGGGTTATCCTACCGATGCTAAGGGCGCTACCAGCACACGTATCAAGTTCGCATCGCAGATCGAGATGCTCACATCGTACGAGGGTACTCACTCTTACGAGGTGACGGTTACGGATGTTAACGGCCGCGCTTCGACCGTGACACTCGCTATCAAGTATGGTCAGAATGTAGCTCCTACAATCGTATGGGTTGGTTACGACATCAACAAGCAGCAGACATACTTCGCTGGCATGACTTGTGACTTGAAGGTTACTGCACCTCTTGCAATTGCAGACTTCAGAGTTAAGATTATCTCTGCTACGCTTACTCCCGAGGAGTTGGCTGGTGTGGGCCTTGCTGGTGAGTTCAGCCTTATCAACGACACTCAGTTCTTCGAGTCGTTGAAGAATCTCGGCTTCCCCACAGGCAACGAGGTGAAGGGCAAGACTGCGGTTGACTTGAGTATCTCGAACTTCCTTGGCGTACTTAATATGCTTGGTTCGGGTGATCATAACTTCGAGATGACGGTTACAGACACAGAGGGTAATGCTACGACGAAGACCGTAATGTTGCACTTTGAGTAAAGATAGCATAATTAATGTATAAGGAGATTATGACTATGAAAAAGATATTAGCATTAGTTAGCGCAGTGCTTGTGTTGGCATCATGCGCAAAGGATATGGAGCCTCAGTTCCAGATGGCTACAAACGAGGGTGCAATGCGCCTGGGTCTTACCATGCAGTCAGATGTTCGTGCAGACCAGAATATCGTAATTAAGATCTATAAGGTCTCGGGCGAGGAGAAGAGTCTCGTGCGTCGTTACACCTCGTTGGCCGATATTCCAGACTACCTCACGCTCCTTGGCGGCAACTACCTTGCATCGGTTCAGGTGGGCGAGAAGAGTGTAGTGTCGTTCGACGAGAAGTGCTACGCCGGTGAGCAGACCTTTACAATCACCAAGGGTCAGGTAACTCCTGTTACGGTTGATTGTAAGCTCCTCTCGACGATTGCTCGTGTTGAGTATGATGAGACGGTTGCGGAGAAGTTGGCGTCTGGCTACGCTACTACAGTCGCCGTTGCCGAGGCATACGATCAGTCGGCCGTAAACACGGGTGATATCCACTCGTTGAAGTACACCGAGACTAAGGATGGTTACTTTATGATGCCAGTAGATCAGACAACGCTCGTATGGCACTTCGAGGGTACTTCTGTCGAGGGTACTGAGATCGTTAAGGAGGGTAAGATCGAGAACGTGAAGCCCGCATCGAAGTACACCATCTTGCTCCGCTACTCTAAGGATGCTAACGGCTCGGTTCAGATCACAGCAACTGTTGACGAGAGCGTTGAGGTGTTCGACGATAACATCTCGTTCAGCCCAGATCCTACGATTATGGGTGATGGCTTCGATATGAACGAGGAGCAGCTCTCAACGACGGCATCACGTACTTATAACATCTCGTCGCTTGCGGCCATCAAGAGCATGAGCATTGCCGCTGATGGCGTGGAGTACGACCTTCTTAACAATGCGCCTGCTGGCGTGTCGGTTGAGAAGATCAGCGACACAAACTATAAGGTTACTATTGCTAAGGAGTTCTTTGTTAATGTATCTGGTGGCCATAACGTTGTAGTATTCCACATCGAGGATGTTGACAGTGGTAAGGCTAACAAGGAGGTTGCTTACAACGTGGAGGGCGTTATGCCTCTTACTAAATCGGATTACGACCTTTGGTTTGGTAATGTTACGTTCAAGGCTAACGTCATCAATACTTCGGCATCGTCTGTAAAGATCGCTTACCGTGCAGATGGTGGTGCTTGGACTGAGGTTGCAGCTACGGTAGGTGTTGGTGGCGTATACACGGCTACTGGCTCTAACTTCGCTGCTGAGAAGAACTACGAGTATAAGCTCATCGTTGGTGGTGTGGATACAGGTAAGATGCTTGCTCACGCAACGGCTGCTGGTGCTCAGATTCCTAACGGCGATATGGAGTCGTGGAGCGAGTCAGGTGGTGTTATCTACCCCTACGCTCAGGGTGCTTCGCCCTTCTGGCTCACGGGTAACGACGGTGCTAAGATGGCAGGTGCTACTCTTACTAAGTCATCTACGGATGTGCGTCCTGGTTCAACTGGATCGTCCTCAGCATACCTTCAGTCGCAGTTTGCTTCAGTTATGGGTATCGGTAAGTTTGCCGCAGGTAACCTCTTTGTGGGAACGTTCTCGATGAGCGGCCTCGACGGTACCGTAAACTTTGGTCGCGACTTCAACTTCACGGCTAAGCCTAAGAGCATGTCGTTCTGGATGAAGCATAACGAGGGTACTATTGATAAGGGTGCCGGTACTCCTTCGGAGGCAACAGGAAAGGATAAGGCTACGATTATGGTGATTATCACCAACTGGGATACTCCTTATGCTGTGAATACCAAGGATCAGTCGACATTCTTCTCTATGTCGGATCTCGCAACGATGGATGGCGTTATCGGCTATGGTTATATCGAGAAGCGTGAGTCGGATACCGACTGGAAGGAGTACACCATCGACATCACCTACCGCGAGGATATGAAGAACGAGAAACCAAAGAAGCTCGTTGTATCGTTCACTCCTTCGGGCTTTGGTGACTACTTCACGGGCTCTACCGAGTCGTGGATGTATGTCGATGATATCGTCTTGAACTACTAATAACACCCGAGATAGTGGCAACCACCGTTGCCACTATCTCTATAATTTTTTTCGATGAAGAAATTTTACTTAACCCTTCTCGCTCTATGCATTGTGCTTCCGACAATTGCACAGCGGTCAGAGGGTATTACTACGGTCTCGGCTGGTGCTTCTGAAACCGAAACACTCACGCCCAACGAGGCGCGTAAGCAAAGAGGCTTCTCTACCGATACTAACTTCGTGCCCCGTGGACAATGGATCTTCGGTGGTACGGCTTCGTATTCGACACATAACAACAGCAACTATAAGCTACTTATCATCGACGATATCAACTCGGAGGGTTATAGCGTCAATGTAAGCCCGATGATTGCCTATGCACCATGGAAGAATATGGCTGTGGGTATTCGTTTTGGCTATGGTCGCTCATTGTTGGCGTTGGATAGCGCAGGGTTGGCGTTTGGTGATGCGGAGTCGGGTATCAACATCAATGTAGATTACTTCCACCAGATTAAGCATAGCTATACGGGTACTCTCTTCTGGCGACCCTACATCCCACTGGGACACAGCAACCGTTTTGCGATCTTTGCCGAGGTGCAGCTCAACATGACGGGCTCGCAGTCGAAGATTGTGGCGGAGGATGGCGTTGTGGATCAGTATCAGAACTACCGAGGCACATATTCTGAGAGTATCGGTGGTTCGATAGCGTTGCAGCCAGGTATCATGGCCTTCGTTACGAATAATACGGCATTGGAACTATCTATCGGTGTCTTTGGTATCGGCTATGAGCGTACGAACCAGGTGCGTAACCAGGTGGAGCAGGGTGTCGTAGAGTCAAGCAATATGAATTTCAAGGTCAACCTACTGTCGATTGGCTTTGGTATATCGTTCTACCTATAAAATGTTGAGCACTATGAAGAGATTTATACTACTACTTATGGCTGCTCAGCTAACTGTTATGGTAGCAACAGCACAGGAGCCTATAAAGATTGAGAACTCGGATGCAGATACGAGCCTTACGGAGGTGACACTCAGTGAGGAGGAGTCTTCATTGGTAAAAAAACCGTTCCTTCCTACAAGTCGCCGTGTGGATAGACATGTCGATAAGAATAAGTTTGTTTATAAAGGCGAGGTGATGCTCGGTCTTGCAGCGTCGTATGGTAAGCTTGATGCCTCGGATGCCGACATTATGCTTCTGTTGGATAACGTTGACTTTGGCGTTCGTCGTACGCAGGTGATGCCCTACATAGCCTATGCCTATCGAAACAACCGCTCGGTGGGCTTGCGCTTTGGTTATGAGTTTACGCAGGGTGACCTCGGTAAACTCGATCTCGCCCTCGGATCGGCAGCAGATCTTTCTTTCTCTCTATCGGATGTAGGTCTTAAGAGCGAGAGCTACGCTTGGTCGTTGTTCCATCGCAACTATATAGGCTTGGATCGCCGTGGTATCATCGGTGCTATCCTCGAGACCGAGTTGATGGTAAAGACTGGAACATCGTCGTTCTATATGGGTGCTGGTGAGGATAGAAGCTACTCGGCGAATAAAAATCTTACCGCTCGACTCAATTTTAACCCAGGTCTTGCCGTTTACGTATTCCCACAGGTCTGTGTGACTGTGACTGTCGGTATCGGAGGCTTGCGTTATAACCAGATACGCCAGTACGATGCTCTTGGTGTTGAGACGGGACGTAGAGACTACTCGGCCTTGAAGTTCAAGTTCAATGTGGCAGATATTCAGATTGGTATCGTTGCACACTTGTGGAATAAAAATAAGAAATAATGCGCTATGAATAAGATGTTTAGATATGTTGTCGTTGCAGTCGTTACACTCTTGTCGTTTACAGCCTGTATAGAGAACGATATTCCCTATCCGGTTGTGAAACTCGACATCCTCAGCCTGAAGGCAGAGGGTCTCAAGGGTGAACCTAAGATTGATGCTACGGCACATAGCGTGGAGCTTACGTTGGAGGAGACAACCGATATCCGCAGTGTGAATATCACGGATGTTGTGCTCACCGAGGGTGCTGAGTCGAGCGTTACCTTCCCTGGTAGCTTTGACCTACGCCACCCATTGTACGTCACACTCTCGATGTATCAGGAGTATGAGTGGACAATCACTGCCGAGCAGACTATCGAGCGTTACTTCCGCGTTGAGGGTCAGATTGGTGAGTCGGTTATCGACCCCGTAAGCCATATAGCTACGGCATATGTGCCTATGGATACCGACCTGAGCAATATCAAGGTTACGGCCGTTAAGCTCGGCCCTAAGGATATAACCTCATATACGCCCGATCCTATGACGCTTGTGTCGTTCGAGGATACCGTGCGTAACGTCACCATCAAGTATCATAACGACATCGAGGAGATGTGGACGTTGTGTGTTATTCCTACGGACGTTGAGGTAGAGTTTAAGTCGGTGGATGCTTGGGCTAAGCGTATATGGCTCTATGCGGAGGGTCGCGATGGCGCTGATCTGGGCTTTAAGTACCGCAAGCAGGGTAGCGAGGAGTGGCTGTCGGTCAATGATCTCACAATTGATGGTGGTCGTTTCTCGGCATGTGTCGCTGACCTTGATACTCTCACTGCGTACGAGGTTGTTGCCTTCTCGGGCGAGAACTTTACCGAGGTGGTAACGGTTACTACCGAAGATACCTTCGTGTTGCCAAATGCGGGCTTCGAGGATTGGTCTATTATCGACGGCATCGTGTGCCCCTATGCTGAGGGTAGTGCTCCCTTCTGGGGCTCAGGTAATGATGGTGCTGCTATGGCAAGCACTACGCTTACTGAGCCTACGTCGGACATACGCCCTGGTAGCGTTGGTAGTAAGGCTGCCTCGTTGCAGTCGAAGAAGGCCGCGCTGATGGGTATCGGTAAGTTTGCCGCAGGTAACATCTTCCTTGGTGAGTTTGGTGGCCTTGTCGGCCTCGACGGCCTTGTAAACTTTGGTCGCCCATGTACGGCACGCCCCGTGGCACTCCACGGCTGGGTGAAGTACAACTGTGGCGTTATCGACGAGCTCGGCCGCGTACCATCGGCACGCCCAGAGCTTAAGAAGGGAGATAATGACGAGGGACAGATTATGATTGCCGTAGGCAACTGGACCGCGGAGGAGTATGGCGGTAGCAAGGATTGCCCCGTTGTCGTTAATACGAAGGATGAGAGCACCTACTTTAATAAGAACGGTAAGAATGTTATCGGTGTGGGAGAGATGATCCTTACTGAGTCTACCGATGGCTGGATGGAGTTTACCTTGCCACTCGATTACGTTTCGACCGATGAGGTGCCTACGCACATGATTATCGTCTGCACTGGCTCGCGCTTCGGTGATTATTTCACTGGCTCGACACATAGCTTGATGCTTGTCGACGATTTGGAGCTCATCTATTAATTTAGCGTGATAAGGCAGCATCTACTGCCGCTACCAAAAAGTGCCGTCAATGGGCTGTACGTTTGAGTACTATCCCATCGACGGCATTTTTGCCGAGCGTTGTATCTACTGCCTTCTGACGCTAAATTAGTTTCTTTCGTCTATTTGTGCTATCTTTGCCGTATGAAACCACGATTGATAATCTTTGACTTCGACGGCACGCTCTGCGATACGCGCCAAAATATCATTAAGGCGTTTCGCGCGACGATGGATGCCCTCGACCTTCCCTTAAGGAGCGAGGCGGCGTGTGGCGCAACCATTGGCCTCACGTTGCGTGATGGCTTCGCGGAGTTATACCCCGAGCTCAGTGATGCCGCGGTGGACCACTGCGTTGATACCTACCGCCGCATCTTTGCCGAGCATCGCCAGGAGTATATGCCCGAGCTGTTTGCAGGTGTAGGCGAGGTGCTCGACACGCTTTATCGCGACGGCTATACGATGGCTATTGCCTCGTCGCGCCTTACCGACTCGCTTATGCTCTTTATGCGCGCGCACAATATAGACCACTACTTTTCGTGCGTCGTAGGGTCGGATAGCGTCGAGCACCATAAGCCCAACCCCGATCCCGCCAACAGAGTCCTCTCAGAACTCGATTTTAAGCCCTCTGAGGCGCTTGTTGTGGGCGATATGCCCGTAGATATACTAATGGGTCGTAACGCAGGCACACGCGCCGTAGGCGTTAGCTACGGCAATGCCGCGCGAGAGGAACTTATCGCTGCCGAGGCCGACTACGTTATCGATGACATCCGCGAGCTACTTGCGATATTTGCTAATGAGTGGTAGGTAGTATAACAAAGAAAGCCAACTTACTCGTTTGGTAGGTTGGCTTTTCTTGTTTACTCCAACTAATCATAAATTAAGTTTGGGTTAGAAGTCGTATGGCTCAATATATGACTTTAACATAAACCAATTATCTGGATATATATATATACCACCACTTACATAGTTGGTGTAACTCGTATAAGTATTGTAAGAACTGCGAGGTACATATATCTTCATTCCTGCATTAAGAGGAATCGGAAGTCCTCCATTATCAGGAGCATCTTCATTATAACAAATCGCTGGTGGGGTTATTGGTTTACAGTAGATATCTTTCAACGATTTACAACCAAGGAACACCACTGGACCGAACCTGGTAACGCTTTCAGGGATTGTTATATTTGTCAATGATGTACAATTACTAAATATGCCAGTTTCTAAATTAGTAATGCTATCAGGAATAGTTACGCTTGTTAGGCTGCCGCAACCTCTGAATGCAAAACCTCCAATTTCAGTAACACTATCAGGAATTGTAACACTTGTTAGCGGACAGCCAGAGAAAGCTTCCTCTCCAATCTTGGTAACGCTACTAGGAATGTTTATATTTGTCAAATAGCGATTTCCGAATGCATAATCTCCAATTGAAGTAACATTACCATCAAATGTAATAATTCCTTTTCCGTTTTCGTAAGTATTGGAGATTATATTGGCTCCAAAACCACTTGTTGTCCTAGGTTGAACAACATCGCCATCACTTGATGTGTACCAAATCTGATTATTAGGAATCTTCTCTATCTCCACCTCAAGCGCAGCCATCGGTTTTATGATGTTTCTTTCAACCACCACTGCATTTGATGTAGATTTTGTAAACGACTCTCCGTCAATCTCTGTAACGGTGATTGTTAAGCCCTCCTCAAATGTTGTAGGAGGCACAACAATCCAAAAAGCGGTAGCTGTTTCTGCTGTTGTGCCAATCTTCACACCCTCACCACAATCGAGTGTGATGCTAGTAGTAGAATCATTTGCCATAATAATAGTTGGCTCTTGGCCATAAGCAGGAGTGATAGTTGCTTTGCCTGCAATTTTCTCATTATTATTGCTCGTCAATTTGATTGATTTTACAGTCACATTCTCGCCATAGAGTTGCAATTTAAGATAACCACCAACATTCCTAAATTTCAAGAAAGTATCATCTGTGTCTTTGGTTACTGCAACCATTGTGTTTGCACCCAAACCAAATGAATTTTCTGCATAGCTCTGCTCGGCAGGGAGAGTTGCGGTGATAGTACCACTCTCGGTAACTTTGATATCCTTATGATATGGGTAAACAGCATAGTGGCAACTTAAGTCATTGCCTGTACCAAAAGGCGCATCTACGATAGAGAATGTTCCTGAATTATCGCCTGTTTCACCGTCAAACTGATATTGACGATTAAGGGTATTGCCTACAAACAATGTGATTTGGTCGCTTGCGTTCCATCGCAATAGATTACCATCCTTGATATAAGTGCGAGTATCATCTTGCTCAAATGATGCTGTAAACTTCGGAAAATCAGTCGTTATAGGCTTCTTCTCTATCATGACATCATCGCTACAACCGCAAACTAATAGTGCAGTAAGAAATAAAAATGATAAATATTGTTTCATCGTACTAATGTTTTAATTACCATTCACCAATTTCTCCCTCCTCGGGATTTTCAAGATTACTATCACTTGCGCTAAATCCATTTTCGACCACTGCTTCAATAATATCTAAAGCAGGTGATTCATAAGTGATTCCTTCAAATTTAGTTTTCATAGGCTTAGATATAGCAAACCGTCCTTAATAATATAGACAATTGATGCAATAATCAAGGAGGTTCACATATTGTTACAAAGTTAGTAAAAGGTAGCTTAAAAAGCAAGAGAATTTATAAAAACTTTTTGTTAGGGACAGTAGATGTCTGCTCGATTATGCGAAACGAGCAATGGCTGTAATTACTTGTAAGAAGGGGTTAGCCATAGCCTCGATAAAGGGCGAGAGGAAAGATTACTTCTGGGTAGACATATTTGGTTTTTGGATTATAATGCGTATCTTTGTGAGTATGAAAGGGCTGAAATAGATTATTGTCGCGTTGCGAGTGCTGCTTGTGGTGGTAATATTGCCATTTAGCACAGCAGAGAGTGTGTGCGTAGCGTTGCTCGGCGATCACGGCAAGAGAGTAAAAAGGCCTTGATAACCGATTTTATTAACCCGCCCGAAGAGATTGTTTTGGGTGCTTATGAGCTTAAAATATGAATAAGGTAATTTGTTATGTTGCCGCACTGCTTGTTGCGGTTGGATGTTGTGGTGAAAAGAGCGATATCACCTCGCCCGATGGCCGCACGGCGCTCCATTTTGAATTAACCGAGGCTGGTGAGCCCGCCTACTCGCTTGAGTTCGATGGTGAGGAGCTTATCCCCCTCTCGCGCCTTGGTCTCACTACTACCGATGCCGATTTTACCGAGGGCTTGGAGTTGGTTGGCGTTGAGACCTTGTCGTTCGACGAGACATGGGAGCCCGTCTGGGGTCAGTTTGCCGAGATTCGCAACCACTATAACGTGCTCACTGCCACGCTGAAAAACGTTGATGGCAAGGTGCTTAAGGTGGAGATGCGCCTCTTCGACGATGGCCTTGGCTTACGCTATACACTCCTTGGCGAGGGTAGCGCAGCGATAACGTCGGAGCGCACAGAGTTCCGCATGGGTGGTGACTATGAGTCTCACTGGATTGCTGGTAGCGACGACGATGCCGAGTTCGACTACGAGCATACGCTCCTTAGCGAGATTACTCCCGAGACTATGCAGCAGTCGGCAGGTCGTGTGCGCAACCTCATTGATTGTGGCGTATCTACGCCTATTGCGATGAAGAGCGCCGCTACGGGCAACCATATCGCTATCCACGAGGCGGCATTGTGGGAGTACCCAGGAATGATCCTTGCGTGGGATAACGACGCGCGTTGCTTCACATCGTTGCTTGCTGGCGACGAGGAGGTAAAGAGCGAGGTGGAACTTCCTTTCTCGACACCTTGGCGCACAATTATCGTGGGCGACCGTGCGGGTGCGTTGGTGGAGTCAAATATGGTGCTCAACCTTAACGAGCCCTGTAAGTTGGAGGATACATCGTGGATCAAGCCTATGAAGTACGTGGGCGTATGGTGGGAGATGCACCTCAAAGTCTCAATCTGGGATATGGATGGCAAGTATCCCCACTGCGCAACTACCGAGAACGTGAAGAAGTATATCGACTTTGCCGCCGAGAATGGCTTTGGCGGCGTCCTCGTCGAGGGCTGGAATGTCGGCTGGGGCTGGGGCGAGAGGTTTGATTATTCGCAACCCTACCCCGACTTTGATATGGAGGAGCTTGCTCGCTATGCCGAGGAGCGTGGTGTGGAGATTATCGGCCACCACGAGACATACGCCAATGTTGCGAACTATGAGGGGCAGATGACCGATGCATACAAATACTACGAGTCGCACGGAGTGAATAACGTTAAGACGGGCTACGTGGGCTCTATCGCGGGCCATAAGCACTACGACCGTTGGATGGTGGATCACTACAACCGCACCGTTGTTGAGGGCGCTAAGCATAAACTGTGCATCGACATCCACGAGCCTATACACTCTACGGGTATATGTCGCACCTATCCCAACCTTATGAGCGCCGAGGGTATGCGTGGCCAGGAGTGGCAGGCATGGAACTCGGGTAACAGCATTGACCATAACCCCACGCTGCCGTTTACGCGTAATGTTGCAGGTCCTATGGACTTTACGCCTGGTATCTTCGACCTGCGCTACCATAACACCATCAATAGTGCCGCTGCTACGGAGGATGGTAGTGTGAATGCCGATTATAACTATGACTTCTTCGTAAACTCTACACTCGCTCACCAGCTGGCGCAGTATGTCGTGTTTTATAGCCCTATCCAGATGGTTGCTGACCTGCCCGATAACTACCGCGAGCACCCCGATGCCTTGCAGTTTATCGTAGAT
>CALBKP010000091.1 GCA_937895825.1 uncultured Alistipes sp.
CATCCTGCACGAGCTTGTTGGGTGCGGGGAAGCCGAAGTATGCCTCGATAGCCTGCGATGCTACGAGAAGCTCATCCCAGTTCTCCTCCTCGGCAGCCTTCACGCAACGGTCGAGCAATGCGTCCACCTCAGCAGGGGTCTCATCAGTGAGAGGATTGAAGGGCTTTGGAAGTGGCTTCTCAGCACCAAAGACTGAGAGCTCGAGCTCCTTGCGGATACCCTTCAACTCACCGTTAATCTTAGCAACAGCCTCCATGTTTGCGCCGAGCTCAATGCCCAACTTCTTACAGAAGAGGTAAACAAGCTCAACAGCGGGAGCACCTGTACCACCACCAAACCACCAGCAGTTGGTATCAACGATATCAACGCCAGCGACGATAGCAGCGTAAACCGAGCCAAGACCATAACCAGGAGTACAGTGTGTGTGGAAGTCAACAGTCACGCCGAGCTCCTTCTTCAAGAGTTTGATAAGACCGTTAACACGTGCGGGAGGAATAAGACCCGACATATCCTTGATGGTGATCATATCGGCACCGAGCTCTGCCATCTGACGAGCCTTGTCCAAGAAGTACTCGTCGGTAAATACCTTCTCATGCTCCTCACCGTCATTGTACTTAGGATCTACAGTGTAACATACAGCGCAATCAGCGATACCGCCATACTGCTTGATATACTTGATTGTTGACTTAACATTATCCACGTCGTTCAGAGCGTCGAAGATACGCATGATACCCAAGCCGCTCTCGATGGCATTACGCGAGAAGCCGTCGATGATCTCATCGGTATAGGGAGCATAGCCGAAGAGGTTACGACCACGTGACAAAGCCGTAAGTTTTGAGACATCGCCCACAGCCTTCTTAATGGTCTCAAGACGAGTCCAGGGGTTCTCGTTAAGGTAGCGCATCACTGAATCGGGCACAGCACCACCCCATACCTCCATAGCATAGAAACCGGCATCCTTGTAGTAAGGAAGGCAGCGGTCCACCTGCTGCTGAGTCATTCGTGTTGCAAACGACGACTGCTGGCCGTCACGCAACGTAAGATCGCGAATTTTTAAGATCTTTGCCATAGTTTTCTTTAAGGTTTTATGTAGTTAGTTTTAAGTTGTCTGCCACCAATAACAATTGTTCATCTGTTATTCGAATAACAAATATAACATTTCTTTTCTGAAAATCCAAATATTTCGTCAAAAAAGTTTAAAAAAAGCTATCCCTCACAGTTTGCACCGTGCGGGATAGCCAGAAAAACACCTATATTACTATGATTAGTCGCGAACCAAGACGATATAATCGCTACCTGCAAGCGTTACATCGTACGATGAGCCAAGCGTAATACTCTCGCCCGAAAGGAGGTTTTTCCACTGACCTGGCTGAGCCACCTCAACAGTCGTTGTAGCCTCATTGTTAGTGAAGTTTGCAACAACGATAACCTTATCCATAACGAGGGTCTTACCACCCATATTAATATCGTTAACTGCCCATGTGTGCATCTTGACGTTAGCATCAGCATAGAAATCCTCATGGTCGGTACGCCAAGAGATCATCTTCGACATAGCATCGTACAATGCACGGCGGTTAGCATCGTCGTAGTAGTCCCAACGCACAGGCTTACGACCCGTACGGTCGTTATAGTCGATAGAGAAGTCGTAACCGAGCTCACCGAACTGCCACATCATCTTTGGATATGGAGCAAGGAAGTGGAACGCATAAACAGCCTGCAGGTGCTTTGAGATACGCTTCCAATCGCTCTTAACGTAGGTCTGACCGTAAGCGATAGCCTTATAAGCTACGCGCTCCTCGTCGTGGTCCTCGATATTACCAACGCGACCAAATGCAGCAGCACCGCTGAAGTCGCTCTTACCACCGCCGGTCCAACCCATAACAGTCTCGGAATATTGGCTTACAGCCTTACGCCAAAGCATAATGCCCTTATACTCGGCCAGCTCATTCTCCTCCTGTGCGTCAGAGAGGTGCTCAAGGATGATATAAGCATCCTCCTCTACCTCACGGATTGCGTCTGCATAATCCTTGATAATTGCGATACGAGAGGCGTCATACTGGTTCCAAGTACCAACATTGCTACCTGAGTTCTTCTGTGTAAGACCCTTTGAAAGGTCGAAACGATAACCGTCGATATTGTACTCTGTCAGCCAATACTGAAGCATTGTCTTGAAGTACTCGCGAGTCTTTGCGTACTCGTGGTTGAAGTCGTGGAATACATTGAATGGGTGGCGAGCAACCTTATTGAAGAATGGGTTGTTGCTTGCTGCCTGAC
>CALBKP010000092.1 GCA_937895825.1 uncultured Alistipes sp.
CCTTCGCCGCTCGGGTAAGAAGGTGATGCTTGTATGTAATAAGGTTGATACCTACGACCTTATCTACTTCTCGCACGAGTTCCATTCACTTGGTCTTGGTGAGCCCTACTGCATCAGCTCAATGTCTGGCAGTGGCACGGGTGATATGATGGATGCCATCCTTGCCAACCTCCCCGAGGATACCACGGCCGAGTACGATGCATCGCTCCCACGCATCGCCATCGTTGGCCGTCCTAACGTGGGTAAGTCGTCGATGACAAATGCCCTTCTGGGTCAGGAGCGTAATATCGTTACCAACGTAGCTGGTACCACTCGCGACTCAATACATACGCGCTACAACATGTATGGCATGGACTTTTACCTTATCGATACGGCAGGTATGCGTAAGAAAGGTAAGGTGACTGAGGATCTCGAGTTCTACTCTGTTATGCGCTCGATTCGCGCAATTGAAAACTCCGACGTATGTGTACTTATGCTCGATGCAGAGCAGGGTATTGAGTCGCAGGACTTGAATATTCACAACCTCATCGTACGTAACCGTAAGGGTTGTGTCATTGTTGTAAATAAGTGGGACCTTGTGGAGAAGGATAGCAACACTATGAAGGTGTGGCGCGAGTTCCTTGAGAAGAAGCTCGCACCGTTTAGCGACATACCTATCATCTTTACCTCGGTAATCAACAAGCAGCGTATCCTCGATGTACTTCAGGCTGCGATCCGAGTATATCAGTCGCGCAAGCGCCGTATCTCTACATCGGAGCTCAACGACTTCTTCTTGCCACTTATCGAGAACTATCCCCCGGCTGCAACGAAGGGTAAGTACATCAAGATTAAGTACGTCACGCAGCTACCCACGCCTACTCCGCAGTTTGCGTTCTTCGTGAATCTACCGCAGTACATTAAGGAGTCGTATCGTCGCTTCCTCGAGAACAAACTACGCGAGGAGTGGGATTTCTCGGGAGTGCCTATCCAAATCTACTTCCGTCAAAAGTAATTTGTTGTCAGAAGGGCGCTTCTTCTGCACCTTAACCATTGGACTGAATGAGAAATACGTCAAGTATGTCCCATTCAGTCCAATTTCTTTATCGGTACCATATATGCGTACTTCTGACAACAAATTATCTCGCTACTTGGCTTTTGTGAACGATGCGATAGTGCGGGTGGTAGTGGCCGTTATAGCGGCGGCTATGGTGTACAACATATTTACCTCGGGCGATAAGCTCGGCAAGGAGTGTCGAGTCGCGCTCGAAGCCATCTATGGCTCGAAGGCGCGAATGGCAGACACGAATAATAGTACTCCACTCCTCAGCCCAGTTGCGTAGCGCAATGCTATCAGCCACGGGAGCGTAGCCCTCGCTCTGGATAAACATGTCGGCAAGTTCCTCTGCGGTAAGCATGCCGTCGCGTATGGCGCGCAGGTCTACACGTATGAAATCACCTCTCCAGCCACAAGGCTCATGGTACTCTGCTATTGCACCCTCGCACGCCTCAAGTTCTCGTTCGATATATGTCACAACCGCATCGCGCGACTCCACCATGTGTGCTACGCCAAAGCGATCCTGAAACATCGATTTATACACATCTTGCAGCGTAGCGGCGGGGTAACGGTCGAGCATAGCACAAACCGCCCCACGCATTGCTATTCAGTCGAGGTTTACGAGCTCGTAAGCCTTCGAACCGAGGCCAATCTGCTCGGCATAGTCTACGATATGTGTGCCGTGGCGCGACTTGATACGCTCCAACAGCGGGCCATTGTCGTTGCCCTCCTCAGGGGTGATATTAAAGACGATGTCGAGACATGCCTGGTCGAGAGCCACGGGGTCGGTCGAAGCGAGGATGCCCACATCCTTAAGCAATGGATCGGCGGGGTGTGCATCGCAATCGCAGTCGATAGACATATTGTTCATCACGTTGATATAGATGATGTTCCCATCGCCAAAGTAGTCGTGTACCGACTGGGCAGCTGCTGCCATCGACTCCAGGAAGCCGATCTGGTCGCTCGTGAAGCCCCACATCTCGTCAGGCGACTCGGTGTTACCTACCGAGTGGATGTAAGCCTTGCCGTTACGCGAGGCAATGCCGATAGACTGGTTCTTAAGTACACCACCAAAGCCGCCCATAGCGTGACCCTTGAAGTGGGCAAGGTTGATCATAAAGTCGTAGTTCTCGATATTCTTACCAACGAGATTGTACTTCAGATGCGTAGTGTCCTTTACGGGAATCTTTATTTCGCCCTCGGTGTCCATGATGTCGACATTGGCGATGGCAAAGAAACCGTGTTCGCGGGCAGCCTTAAGATGCTCCTCCGACGAGAAACGGCGACCGCGATATGCCGTGTTACACTCAACGATGGTACCTTCGACTGACTGCACGAGCTTGCCGATAAGCTCGGGCTTAAGGTAGTTTTTACCGCCAGGCTCGCCTGTCGAGATCTTTACAGCCACGTTGCCGTGTGCCTCCACGCCCAACGCCTCATATACGCTAACAAGACCCTCTGGGGTAATCTCCGTGGTCATATATACCTTAGGTAGTGCTTGCTCGTTATCCTCGGTCTGACTACCACCACATGCAGCCATCATTGCGGCAAGTGCTATTATCGCAAATCTCATCATAATATGTTAGGTTATAATATGTTAATCTCTTCTATGCCTGCTCCTTGGGATCATCTTTTACCTCGGCGATAATCTCTACCTCGGACTCGTTCTTTGGCTGCTCGGTGGGCTCTTTCTCAGGCTCCGAGAGCATGCGTCCGAGCTTACGGAAGATGTTTGCAGAGAATATAGCCAACGTAAACGTTAGGATGTTGGATACGACAACACCGACATATATCGACAGGTCGAGATATATCGGCAGTGTGATGATCAGGCACTCAAGGATGATGATAAAGAATGCCTCAATTATAAGCCATATTTTCTTTAGCTGTGTCTTCATGCTCCAGTTGTTTTTTTTGTTATAGTTCTATATGCGCTCCTCGTCGCTCCATGCGGAGTAGGGGTGTGCGCGGAGGTGCGAGTTGTAGAAGCGTCGTTCGCCCGTAACCTCGCGACCAAGCCACTCAGGGCGAGCAAACTCCTCGTCCACGCTCGTAAGCTCCACCTCGGCAATCGTGAGTCCGTGGTTGTCGCCCTCGAACTCGTCAACCTCGAAGTAGTGTCCCTCATGCTCGACGATGTAACGATGCTTCTCGATGAGTGCTCCTTCGGCGAGCTTTAGCAGCTCTAAGGCATCATTAAAGTCTATCTCTCGCTCCCACTCAAAGCGCGAGAGTCCACCGTCGCGCGAGGGCCCTTTAATCGTGAGCCATGCCTTATGGTCGCTGATGCGTACGCGAACCGTTCTTTTGCCAGAGGCTATATACCCCTGTACGAGATGTGATACGCTCAGGGCAAGGTGTTTGTACTCGCCCTGAACCATAAACTTACGCTCTATTTCCTCAGCCATTGTCTCTACTCCTCGTATGCGAACATTGGATCCCAAGAGGGGAGCAATATAGGCTTCTGCTCAAGGAGCTTAAGAGTCTTCTCGGGGATATACTTCTTGTCTACCACCACGCGGAACATATACTCCTCGAACCACTCGTCAGTCATGATGAGGTTACCCTGCCATCCTGCCGATGGGCCCCAGCTGTTCTCCACCATCCACTTCTTAGGTGCGCCCTCCTCGTCGAGGTCTACGGCGATGAGGGTCATGGCGTGTGACGAGCCGCTGGCGAAGGTGCGCACGCGCTGCTCCTTGTTCATCGGGAACTCCACGCCCATAAGCGACTCATAGTCGAAGTTAGCGATGTCGAGCGTGCCCTTCTTCGAAAGCAGGAACTTGCCCACGTCGCACGAGAAGTACATTGCCGTATTATCCTTTATCGAAGCGATAGCCATAGCCTTCACCTCGTCGATAGGGAGGTTGAGATATACCCAGTTGTCACCATCGTAGACGTGGCGGTCATAGTCAATCTCGTAGACTTTGTAGTACTCGCGTGATGGGTCGTTCATAACCATCACAAAGTCCTTCTCAAGGTCGATGTCGCCGAAATACTCCTTATAGAACGACTGTGGTGTGTATAGCTTCGTATGTTCAACATTGCCATCCTTGTTGCGGAGGGTCCACTCGAACTCAACGGGAGGCTCGCCGTATGCACGTACGAGCATCGAGTATATCTCCTTGAGCATCTCGGTCTTAAGAGCTACAGGTGCACGACGATCGCGCTGCTCACGAAGTGTGAGACCGAACTCGCGGAGCTTGAGCTTGATGAGGTTACCTACCTGTGCCGTGTTCTTTGATTGGTAGTTGTCGGGCATAATCTCCGAGGGCACTACGCCATACTTCATCACAAGGTTCGACACACCAGTAAACTGACCACCGTCACTCAATGGGTTCTTAAACAACCACTCCACCTGACGATCCTCCATTGGGAGGTGCTTGGTGTCAATCACGGCCTGAAGGAATAGGTTTGACTTCTCGAGTTGATCGTAAAAGAAGAGGTAGTTCTGCGAGAACTCCATGCCGCTGAGGTCGAGGTCGTCAATCATCTTGGCACGCAAGACGTTGAGACCGGTAAATAGCCAGCAACGACCCGACTGATGCTGGTCAGTGATGCCCTTTGTCTTTACGCGATGCGAGAAGTGTGTGTCGATCATCGCGAGGTTGTCGGCATTAGTGGCAAGCTCCGAAATGTCATTGAGTGCCAAGGCGTTGCGTGCTGCCTTCTCGGCCTGTGTGTCGCGCTCGGCTGTACGTAGCTCGGTGAGCATCTCCTGGGTGATACCGCCCTTGTCCTGCTGTGCTGAAAGTGTACCCACGCTAAGGAGTGCGAGGGCCGAGATAAGAACTCTTTTCATAATCTTTTATCTTTTTGTTATACGTTTGCGCTTGAAACGTACAAATATACGAAAAAAGATTGAAAACCATCGCTCTTATCTTGAAAAAAATCATCAGTCGTCTGAACCCAACACTCTGTTGCGACGGTAGAGTAATGCTGCGAGTATGGCTATAAGAAGCGTGACGATGCCATTCGCGAGGAACGCGAAGCTCGGCTTCGTGGTGGCGAATAGGTGGTCTATGCCATCCATCAGAAATGGTGCTACAAGTATCGCCAGGTAGTTCACGGCCATCACCCACGATAACGCGAGTGTGGCGAGCTCGGGCGGTGCATTTGTAGCCGCCTTATCGTAGACTATGGGTTGCATTATGCCGTAGCCAAAGCCCGTGAGCACGGCACCCACGCTGAGTGATAGCATCGAGGGGCGCGTGAGTGCTGTGGTTATAAGTCCTAAGCTCATGATTATCAGCGACCATAGGTTCACGCGGCTGCCCAATGTTTTGATTATGGTGTTAAGCATAAATCCAGGTGCCATAATGGCGAGGAAGAATAGTGAGATTATAAGCCCCGATTTCGTGCTGCTGAGCCCTGCGTCGGCTGCGAGGTACGATGTGTTGAACGTCACGACGAGCGATAGGTATGTTATGGCGAAGTAGAAGAGCATCAGTCCCGCTATCATCTTGCGGTTCAGTGTTGTCTGACGACGCTGTGCCCCCGTTGGAGGCTCGGGTGCAGGGGTGGTGTGGCTAAGTGCCGGCGTGAGTATCAGCGTTATGGCTGGCAGTAAATATACCGCGAAGGCCAAGTGCCACTCTATGTCTGCAAGATAGCCCGTAAGTGTCGTTGCCACCACGAGAGTAAGGTTATTTACGGCCGAACTTATGCCGAGTTGCTTTACGCGGCTGTTGCCCGTGAAATAGTCGACGATAAGTCCCGTG
>CALBKP010000093.1 GCA_937895825.1 uncultured Alistipes sp.
TCGAAGCTACCCTCGTCCAACAACATTGCAATGCGCTCACGAGCCGTATACTTACCCTTCTCGTGCTGCTTGTCGATAGCCTTCTGGCCACCGCCCATGCGTGCAGTTTGACGGTTCTCCATCAACTTATCAATCGCTTTCTGAATCTCACTCATAGTGTTTATATTTTTTTAATTTTATAATTCGGTTCAGAGGTTTTACCCAATATTACTTGTTCTTGTTCTCACAGAGTTCTGTAAGGATACCCTGAGTAGACTTAGGGTGAAGGAATGCGATGGTGAGACCCTCAGCGCCCTTACGAGGAGTCTTGTCGATAAGACGGATACCGTGAGACTCTGCATCAGCCAACTGCTCCTCGATATTCTCGCAAGCCAAAGCCATGTGGTGGATACCAACTCCCTTGTTCTCAATGTACTTCGCGATGGTTGACTCAGGTGAAGTGGGCTCCAAGAGTTCAATCTTAGTCTGGCCAAGCATAAAGAATGCGGTCTTTACCTTCTGATCAGCTACCTCCTCGATAGCGTAACACTTAAGACCCAATACGTTCTCCCAGTAAGGAATTGCCTCCTCCAAGCTGTTAACGGCGATGCCGAGATGCTCAATGTGCGATACTTTCATAGCGTTTAGTTTTTATAAAGTTTAACTTAATATTTTTTTATTGCTGTCCTTTCAAAATTGAATCCACAAAAATCACCCAAAGGTACTCCAACTTTTTGAAACAACGAAATATTTTTGACTCTTTTTTCAAATAATTTGTACCAACGCGATACTAAAGTATCATTTCTCGGAGAAATGTCGTTTCAAAGCATAAAAAAGTGGAGCGAGAGATTGATTATTGCAGAATTTTCGCTACCTTCGCGTATTAATCTATTTCGTTGAGATGAAACGCTATGTACTGATACTCGCAATAGCTATTGCCACAGTCTTCGAGGTCAACGCACAAAGCATGCGTTTTGGTGAGCGCATCCCCAACATTGATGTCGACTCGGAGTTAGGCAACGAGCTTGAGCTCGCCCAAAAGGAGCATGTCTGTTTGGTGTTCATACACTCAGAAAGTAGACCATGCCTTGAGGCCTTTAGTAACATACAATTATTAGGCGATGTCCTCACCTCGGCAATGGATTTAGTTATCATCACCGCCGAAGAGCGAGGCTGCGAGCGCAACTTCGCCTACCTGCTCGAGGGGCTTGAACATACCGTTGCCTACGATGTTGACCACCGCACATTCAAGGCGTTCGGCATTCAGTATGTCCCATGCTGTGTGATTTACGAAACCAAGCGTAACCGCACAGTGTGGTTCGGAGGTATTCAGCAACTGAATAAAGAGACTATAAAACGAATAATTAACAAATAACATAAACCCTGATATTATGTCATTTACAAAGATAGAGCACTACGAAAAGGAGTATCTCGATACCCATCACGACAGCGCACTCAACGTAGCACAGGGTGTCGAGGATCAGCCCGTTGTTAACCCATACTTCGTGCGTCGTAAGCGCCGTGTGATGACCACCGACGAGTATGTTGCAGGCATCCTCGAGGGCAACATCACTATCCTTGCGCAGGCCATCACTCTCATCGAGAGCAACAACCCCACACACTATGCTCAGGCACAAGATATTATCGAGCGATGTCTACCCCACTCTGGCAAGTCGGTACGTATCGGCATCACTGGCGTTCCGGGTGCAGGCAAGTCAAGCTTTATCGAGGCTGTGGGTAACATGGTTACGTCATATAACCACAAGCTCGCCGTGCTCGCTATCGACCCATCGTCAGAGCGTAGCGGCGGCTCAATCCTTGGCGATAAGACACGCATGGAGAGCATCTGCCACAACCCCAATATCTTCGTACGTCCTTCGCCCTCGGCTGGTTCGCTCGGTGGTGTTGCACGTAAGACCCGCGAGACTATCGTCTTGTGCGAGGCTGCGGGCTACGACGTTATCTTTATCGAGACGGTGGGTGTTGGCCAGTCGGAAACGGCCGTACACTCGATGGTTGATATGTTTATGATGCTCCAGATTTCGGGTGCTGGAGACGAGCTTCAGGGCATCAAACGCGGTATTATGGAGATGGCTGACATGATGGTTATCACCAAGGCAGATGGCGAGAATGTCACCAAGGCGGAGCTTGCTAAGGCGCAATACCAAGGCGCACTACACCTCTTCCCGCTGCCCGACTCAGAGTGGCGACCAAAGGTCTACACATGCTCATCGCACGAGGGCACAGGTCTCGAAGAGGTATGGCAGGGTGTGGAGCAGTACTTGCAACATATCGAGCTCAACGGCTACTTCACCGCTAACCGCAACCGCCAGAATAAGTATTGGATGTACGAGACTATCAACGAAACGTTGAAGTCGAGCTTCTACAATAACCCCGAGATCGAGGCACGCATGGCCGACGTAGAGCAACGCGTATTGGACGCTAAACTATCGTCGTTTATCGCCGCCAAGGAACTATTAGACATCTATTTCAAATAGCGCCCACATAGTGAGATTAAAGAGTATAGGGAGTTTAGCGAGATGAATCACTAAGCTCCCTATACTCTTTATATTCACTAATATCACTCATTAAATATCTCCAACACTACACATCGTTCACCTCTCAGTATCTTGTCGACTCTTTGCATCATCCGTCGTGAGAGCACAGGACAGCCGAAGCTACCCACTGTGGCAAGTGGCCAGATAGGGAACGATGTGGTATACTCCCAGCCATGAAGCACCACGCAGCGCGAGCGAAGGTTTGAGTTCGAGGCATCAAGGCCGTCAAGACGATATGCCACGCCGTAACGCCCCTCGTAGCGCTCTGCTACGAGTGCGCGCCCCACCGACGAGAGGTGCGAGCCATCTTCGTTCGATACGTGGGCATAGGCACTCCTCACATGCGAGCATTCTGAGCCACTACCGTGGCTAACAGGACATGTGAATATTGCGACATTTCGTTCGAAGTCCCACGCAACGAAGCGGTTACGTCCCGAATGACGCGAGAGGTCGACAAAAAGGGCCACATTTGTATTATAGCCCTCTTTGCGACAATATTCACGCAACGCTACGGCTCGCGACTTAACCCTACTTCGCAAACTCATCTTTCAGCATCTCAACGAGTTTTGGCACACCAACAGCACCGCGCTCCTTAATATGTGTGAGCGGATTGCGTATCATTGCTGTATCGGGATTACCTGGATCGACAAGATAGATAGGCACCTGACGATTACGGACATAGTAGACGAGCGACGCAGCTGGATATACCGCAAGTGACGTACCTACCACAACGAGCACATCGGCCTCAGCCACAATCTTGCACGCTGTCTCGAACATAGGCACGGATTCGCCAAAAAAGACGATATGGGGGCGCAGTAACGATCCATCTTCGGCCGTAGCATCGAGCTTTTGCTCCCAGTCGTTGATGGGATAAATAAGGTTGGGGTTATGCTCCGAGCGTAGCTTCATAAGCTCGCCGTGGAGGTGTAACACACGCTTAGAGCCCGCCTGCTCATGGAGGTTATCCACATTCTGAGTAATCACCTCAACATCAGCCCACTCCTCCATGCTGGCAATAGCATAGTGGCCAGCATTCGGCCTCTTGGTGAGCGACTCCTTGCGACGCATATTATAGAACTCAACAACCGTGGCACGATTATTTCGTAACGCCTCGGGTGTACACACATCCTCAACGCGGTAGTTCGCCCAAAGGCCATCGGCATCACGGAACGTGGCGATGCCACTATCTGCACTGACACCTGCACCAGTAAAGACTACAATCTTCTTCATAGCTCATAAGTTTTCCCAAAGTTACTACTTTTTACGCAATATGTACTCAACGATGCGCGATTTTTGCCACTTTGGATTGTATATTTAGCCGAAAACACTATCTTTGTAGAATAAAACTAAAGCATAGATGAAAAAGTTACTCAAGAATTTAGGCCTTTGGATCATCGTTGCAATGGTCATAGGTGTCATCGTAGGAATATTTATGGGTCCCGAGGCTTCAGTGTTTAAACCCCTTGGCAACCTCTTTATCCAGCTAATCAAGATGCTCGTCGTACCCCTTGTGCTCGTATCAATCATCAGTGGTGCATCGGCACTTGGCGAGACAAAGTCGGCAGGTATTATCGGTGGTCTAAGCATCGGATACATGATTGTTACTACGATTATCTCAATAGCATTAGCCCTCTTTCTTGGGGAACTCTTCCAGCCTGGAGCATCAGTAGACCAGACGGCCGTAATGTCATTGGCAACGGCTGCTGAGGCTGTCGATACCACTGGTAGTGCTCCTGCGCCCATCGGTTTCTGGGACACGGTGATAGGCATGATTCCCGTAAATCCCATTGCCTCACTTACAGAGGGCAACATCCTACAAATCATCATTTTCGGCCTATTCTTCGGCTTTGGCATCTCATCGCTTGCAACAGAGAAGCGACAAAAGATAACAAACGGCCTTAATATCATCCTCGATGCCCTTATCTGGTGTATCGGCAAGGTTATGCTTGTTGCACCTTTTGGCGTGTTTGGCCTTATTGCAGATGCTACTGGAACATTCGGTTTCGACATCCTTATTCAGGTAGCCAACGTGCTATGGATAGACCTTATTGCCGTGACAATCATCGGTTTGGGTCTATATCCACTCACCATCTTCCTATTCTCGCGCGTATCGCTTAAGAACTACTTCCGCGCAATGATTAAGCCTCAAGTGGTATCGTTCTCTACCGCCTCGTCACTCGCCACGCTACCCGTAAATATGGAGGCATGCGACGAGATGGGTATCTCGAAGCAGACATCAGGCTTCGTGCTGCCTCTCGGTGCTACGATCAACATGTCGGGTAATGCCATCTATTATGCTCTGCTTGCCACCTTCTTTGCACAGTTCTATGGCATAGACCTCACGATGGCCGACTACGTATCCATCACCATTGTCTGCGCCCTCGGAGCTATCGGCCAGGCCGGCGTTCCTGGCCCCACGCTTCTTGCTGCCGCAGTGCTTGTAGCTGCTGGTATTCCGCTCGAGGGACTACCTCTCTTCTACGCCCTCGACCGTATCTTTGATATGATACGTACGACGCTTAATATCACTGGAGACGCCGCATGTGCTGCCGTGGTTGATAGATTTGTTAAGCGATAGCAATACACATAATTTATAGAGTAATAAGCATCGGTCTTAAGGTCGGTGCTTATTTTTTTATGGTACGGTGTTTGCTTTTCATCGGGCATACAAAATCTTACGCCTATGAAACGTACATTTATTACCACTGCTTCGATTATCGTTTTGTTGGTCCTCGGCCTTACCATAAGCATCGAGGCACAGAGCGACACCACAGCCTCAAAGAATGTTACGCGCACCGCCCAGCAGGAGGCACGCCAGCAACGACGCGCCGAGCGTCTTGCCGCTTATGAGCGCTATGTCGACTCGCTCGTATTATCGCACAACTACCGCTTCGTGCCACAGACCATGCAGCAGCTACCAGGAGGTATGACACGTAACCTTATGAACCCCGAGTACGAGATTATCGTCTGGAGTCAGGCAGTGGATGTATGTCTACCCTACCTCAAGGGCTACACTCCGCCATACTACCCCGTTGTATTTAACTACGTGCTACCAATGGTCGAGGATTACACTGCCGAGCAGACAAATGACGGCTGGCACGTAACCTTCCGCTCGACGATGTTCTCTGCGACCGACTACACCTTCTCCTTGGAGATATACTCTCGATACGGCGGTGCACTGCTCACCCTATCGTCTCCCTTCTACAACAGCGTGCAATACTCGGGCAACATCTTCGCAATATAACAGAAAAGAGGCTTAAAAGCCTCTTTTCGCTTATTATGATATTACCTATTATCCAACATCTTACGCAGATACTGTCCCGTATAGCTTGTCTCCACCTGCATTATCTCCTCGGGCGTACCCTCGGCAACAACTTGGCCACCGTCGCCACCTCCCTCGGGTCCCATATCTATAATCCAGTCGGCAACCTTGACTACATCCAGGTTATGCTCAATGACAATAGCCGTATTGCCGCAATCTACCAGACGGTTAATCACGCCCAAGAGCTGACGTATATCCTCAAAGTGCAGGCCCGTGGTCGGTTCATCAAGGATATAGAGCGTACGTCCTGTCTCGCGCTTAGCAAGCTCCGCAGCAAGCTTTATGCGCTGCGACTCACCACCCGAGAGCGTTGTACATGGCTGACCCAATGTAAGATAACCGAGACCCACCTCCTGAATGGCACGCAGCTTCTGATAAATCGAGGGGATATGCTCAAAGAACTCAACGGCCATGTTTATAGTCATATCCAACACATCGTTGATACTCTTACCCTTATACTTAACCTCCAGCGTCTCGCGATTATAACGACGACCACCACACGCCCTACACTTAACATAAACGTCGGGCAGGAAGTTCATCTCGATAGTCTGGTGTCCCGCACCACGGCACTCCTCGCAACGGCCGCCCTTGACGTTGAACGAAAAGCGACCCGCCTTATATCCACGAATCTGGGCATCGGGTGTCTGCTCGAAGAGCTTGCGTATATCGGCAAAGACATTTGTATACGTTGCGGGGTTGCTTCGTGGCGTACGACCGATGGGCGACTGATCGACAACGACGAGCTTGTCTATATGCTCCACACCCTCCAACGCCTCATACTTCAGCGGCTGATCCAACGAGCGATACAAAATACGCGAGAGGATAGGTCTAAGCGTGCCGTTTATAAGCGAAGACTTACCCGAGCCCGAGACACCCGTAACGCAGACGAACTTACCGAGCGGAATCCTTACGTCCACGTTTTTGAGATTGTGTCCCTCGGCACCACGCAGCGTTAGCCACTGGCCACTTCCCTCTCTGAGCGGTTGCATGCGCTCAATCTTACGACGGCCAGTAAGATAGTCCGCTGTGATGCTGTCACTTTTGCATATATCCTCGAACGTACCCGCAGCCACAATCTTACCGCCACGACGGCCTGCCAATGGGCCTACATCGACGATATAATCGGCCGAGCGCATCATATCCTCATCGTGCTCAACGACGACAACGGAGTTACCAGCATCACGCAGACTACGAAGGCTCTCAATCAGTCGATGGTTGTCCCTCTGATGAAGGCCAATGCTCGGCTCATCGAGGATATACAATACGTTGACTAGTTTCGATCCTATCTGCGTTGCAAGCCTTATGCGCTGTGCCTCTCCACCCGATATTGTACGCGACGCGCGAGAGAGCGACAGGTAGCCCAAGCCTACGTCTACAAGAAAGCCCGTACGCTCACTTATCTCCTTGACGATATCGCGGGCGATAGCGCGCTCCTTATCGTTGAGCCACTCGTCAATATGTTCTATCCACTTCTTAAATTCAATTATCGAAAGTGCCGACACCTCGGCAATATTCTTGTCACCTATACGGAAGTGTAGCGACTCGGGCTTAAGACGCGTGCCACCACACGCAGGGCACGTTTGCATCACGAGGAACTGATCTCTCCACTTCTGCCCGCGCTTCGACTCCTCGTCGACGTTACGCATGATCCACTCAGAAAGACCCATCCACTGGCATAGCTGATTACCACCGAGCGACGAGAACTCAGAGAGGTTGATGGTCATAGGCTCCGCATCACCATACAAGATGGCATTCATACCCTCCTGCGAGATGGTGTCGATGGGGTCATCAATCGTGAAGTCGTAGCGACGACCCAGCATATCCATCATAGCAAAGAGCATGTTATTATGGTACTTGCCCAGGGGCTCGATACCGCCATCGCGCAGCGACATAGAGCCATCAGGGACAATCTTTTGCAGATCGAACACAGCCCTCTCACCCAAGCCATTACACTCGGGGCATGCGCCCTTAGGCGAGTTAAACGAGAAGGTGTGAGGTTCAGGCTCAGCGAATGCCTCGCCCGTAGTGGGACACATCAGGTTACGCGAGTAGTAGCGCAACCCCTCGGTTGCATAATCGTAAAGTATCATCGTACCCTTACCCTGGCGCATAGCCTCAGCCATTGACGATAGCATACGCTCACGATGAGCCTCACCAACAACCAAGCGGTCGATGACCATATCAATAGTATGAATCTTGTATCTGTCGAGCTTCAATCCTGCCGAAAATTCACGTATCTCGCCATCAATGCGGGCATATATATAGCCCTTACGCGACATCGTCTCGAATAGCTCGCGGTAGTGACCCTTACGCCCCTTAACCACCGGTGCCATAAATGCTACCCTACGGCCATCGAAGCCATTGATCATCAGGCGGCATATCTCCTCGTCGGAATAGCGCACCATCTGTTCGCCTGTATGCGGTGAGTAGGCTCGCGAGGCACGGGCATACAACAGACGCAAGAAGTCGTTAATCTCCGTTACTGTACCCACCGTCGAGCGAGGGTTTTTGTTGGTTGTCTTCTGCTCAATGGCAACCACGGGGCTCAGTCCCGTGATATGGTCGACATCGGGGCGCTCCATATTACCAACAAACTGGCGGGCATAGGCCGAGAGTGTCTCCATATAGCGACGCTGACCCTCGGCGTATATCGTATCGAACGCTAACGACGACTTACCCGAGCCAGAAAGACCGGTAATCACAACAAGTGAGTCGCGCGGGATGGTGACATCCACATTCTTCAGGTTATGCACCCTCGCACCAGTTACCTCTATCTGCTTATTTGCCATCGTCTAAAGCATATTTGAGAGCATCGTCTGCAACGATATCCAACCCATAAGGTCGATAAACGACACCACGATAATAGCCAGCGTAAACCACTTAACAAACTTCACGCCCCAGCTCACCACCCAGTGTGATGCAACCACTGCACCGAGGATGTTACCCACGCCATGGAGCAGACCTGCGACATAATCTACCTGACCATTGTACATAAACACCGCAAGCGCAAAGGGCATAGATATAAATATCACACATCCCTTCAATACATTCGCCGTGACGATGTCGAGATTCATTGTCCAGATGGTAACGGCGAGGATCAAGAAGCCGAGGCCGATATATATGTATCCACCGTAAAATCCCACAAAGAAGAAGAGCAGGTAGTGCCACCAACGTATCTTTAGCTCGTGACCCTTATTCTCTGGTGTTTTATTACGGTCAAGGATAAGGTAGACAAGTATAACTGCCAGCACGACACTAAGACATATCTTGAATGTTGCCTCGCTGACATCTATTGCAAACAATGAGCCTGCAATAGTACCAAGGATTGTTGGAATGCCTAAGCGAAGGCTATTCTTGATGTCAAGCATATTCTTACGCATAAAGGCAATCGTGGCCGATAGGTTCTGCATCACCACGGCGATACGGTTCGTACCGTTGGCGACAGCCACCGGCATACCCATAGCCATAAAGAGTGCCATCGTTATTACCGAGCCACCGCCACCAAGCGTATTGATGACACCAACAACAATACCCGATACGAGTAGCAATATTACCTCATTCATGCCAAAATCCTGAAACAACTCCACCATACCAATCACATTATAACATTACATAATCATCGGCATCAACTGCCACATTAAAGCGTCCTCTGAAGAGCGACAAAGCATCCATATCCATCTCCGCAACAGCCACACTCTCCCTATTTTCAAGGTCAACGATCGTACGGCCATAAGCATCAATCACAGCCGAATCACCAGCATACTCCAAACCAGGCTCTGCACCTATGCGGTTAACACCAACTACGTAGGCCTGATTCTCCATGGCACGCGCTCGGAGCAACGTACGCCATACCTCCCTACGAGGCTTTGGCCACAAAGCAGAGTAGATGATAGCATCGTAGTCACCACGCTGACGGCTCCACACCGGAAAACGTAGGTCGTAGCATATCTCCAACAAATACCTAACGCCGCGCCACTCAACAACCTTACGCTCCATGCCACGTGCGAAGTGCTCTGCCTCGCCACCGATAGAGAATAGGTGATGTTTATCGTACCACTCCACCTCGCCCGTAGGCTTCACGAAATAGAGTCGGTTGAAGAATTGCCCATTCTCGCGTACTATCACCGAACCTACGATGGCGGCATCAATCTGCTTAGCAACAACCAGCATCCAACGAAGCGTGCGGCCATCATCAGCGACACCCTCAGGCTCAGTAACAAAGCCCGTCTGAAACATCTCCGAGAGGACGACGACATCGGCCTCAACATCCGCCAGCATAGTCTCCAACTGCTGGAAGTTACGCTCCACATCACACCAGACGATATCGCGCTGCACAATGGCTACTCTGCTCTTCATACCTCTACTTCGTTGCTATGTAAAATAGGTCGAAGCATCTATTATCAACGCTCTGCAACCTATAATCCTCCATACGTATCGCCTCCGTAAGCGTTGTATTCTTAGCGTGCAGACGACGGCGATTAAGTCTATTCATCACATCGTAAGGCAGTTGCAGAATCCAACGCGGCAACCACCACTGCATGCGAAATAAATCGAAGCGCATGATGCGATACACCGACTCACGATTCTTCTCGTAATACTCCCACACGCGCTCATTGCCCGCAACGCCGAGAGTCTCAACGCCCTCAAAGTCAACAAACAAGGCTTTAAACTCTTCGGCCGTATACTCCCTCACATGCCATGGATTACGCGTCAGAGACATTGGCTTATTCGGCGTGCTGACAATAAACTTACCCCCCTTGCGCAACACCCTGCGCACCTCGGCGACAAAGGCTCGATCACGCTTGATATGCTCGATCACCTGAAACGACACCACGCAGTCGAATGACTCATCCTCAAATGGTAGCGGGGGCACCTTAGCCTCGCGGAACTCCACGTTCTGGGGCATGGGTGGCAGATCCTCGGAGCGCGTCTTATCTACCGTCACGAAGCTCTCGGCACTCGGGGCAATAATCTCCACACCATAGCCCGTGCCCGTGCCTATCTCAAGCACACGACCACCGACACGTCGCGCCGCCTCGACGTATGCCAATCTTGAACGTTGAAACACGAAGTTATCCGACACCTCGCGCGATACCCTCTCTGCCGTCTTAAGAGCCATGGTTACCTCTTTATTACCTCGATACCAAACTCCGTCTGTCGTATCTTACCCTGCTTTAGCAGCATTCCCAAAGCACGCTTAAAGACCTTCTTGCTCATACCCGTAAGGCGAGCTACGGCCTGCGGGTCGCTATGGTCATTGACCGAGAGAACGCCACCGTGCTCCTTAAGCATCTTTTCGAGCTTTACGACCGATGTCTCCACCTCAGCCAAGCCCTGCTGCTGGAGACTCACATCGATACGCATATCCTCCGTAATCTTACGTACCCAGCCACGACATCTATCGCCCACACGTATCGGGCGGAAGAGTTGGTTTTTGTATATCATAGCCCAGTGGCGGTTGTCAATAACCACTCGGTAGCCAATAGGTGTCTCAAAGGCTACCAACACATCTACCTCATCACCAACCTTGACCGTAAGCGGATCGTCATTATAGATAAAGGGCTTGATTTTGTTCGTTGCCACGCAGCGGCCAGTTCGCTCATCGACGTACATATATACCACCGTAAGCTGACCTGCGATAACACCTCCCTGCTGGTTACGGTTGGGCAAGAATAGGTGCTTACCCGAGAGTCCCCAGTCGAGGAATGCACCGTGGATGCTCTTATCCACAACCTTAAGTGCAGCGACCTCGCCAACCTTAATCAGTGGCTTCTCAGTAGATGCTACGAGGCGATCCTCCGAGTCGTGGTAAACAAATACCTCAACCTCGTCACCCTCCTTCATATCGAGCCTCGTAAAACGGTTGGGTAGCAACACCTCCGCGCCCTCATCATCCTTGAGATAGAGTCCGAAGTCCGATATGCGAGCTACCGTGAGTCGCTGTATTTCACCTGTTCTCATAATTCAATAATATTTGTAAGCGTGTAAAGATAGTGAAAATTTATGAAAGAATGAAGCAGATATCATATTTTTTCATAACTT
The DNA here is from genome assembly GCA_937895825.1 of uncultured Alistipes sp. Lineage (GTDB taxonomy): Bacteria > Bacteroidota > Bacteroidia > Bacteroidales > Rikenellaceae > Alistipes. Next base: position 11,902 of record CALBKP010000093.1, read on the forward strand.
TGCGATAAATGGATATAGTTCGTCAACATATAAAGGAACAAGTCGCTGCGCTGCCACACTCACCAGGGGTATATCAGTTTGTCGATCGTAATGGCGTGATTATCTACGTGGGCAAGGCCAAGGATTTGCGTAAGCGTGTGTCATCGTACTTCGTCGAGAATCGCGACCACTCGGCCAAGGTTATAGTCTTGGTGAAGCAGATCGTTGACATTCGACATATCGTTGTCGATAGTGAGCAGGATGCCCTACTTCTCGAAAATTCGCTCATCAAGAGTCTACAACCACGCTACAACATACTCCTCAAGGATGACAAGACATATCCCTGGATAGTCATTCGCCGCGAGCCCTTCCCGCGCGTGCAGTCCACCAGACAACTTGTGCGCGACGGCTCGCAATATTTTGGCCCTTACGGCTCGATATCGACACAACGCTCCGTCTTGGAGTTTATTCGCGATGTAGTTCCATTAAGAACGTGCAAACTGAACCTCTCGGCCGAAAGCATACGCCGCGGAAAGCACACGGTATGCCTACAATACCACCTCGGCAACTGCAAGGCTCCATGCATTGGCAGGGAGAGCGAGGAGGAGTATGCCGAGAGCATAGCTCTCGTGCAGTCGATACTAAAGGGCGACTTACGTCCTGTTCGCAAGTGGCTCGAAGAGGAGATGATGCGTGCCGCAAGCGAGCTAAAGTTTGAAACAGCAGAGCGTTATAAACAGCGACTCAAGTCACTTGAGGATTATCAATCGCGCTCCGTGATTGTCAGCTCTAAGATTGTGGATAGCGATGTATTCTCGCTCTTAAAGGATGATGACGTTGTTTATTGCAACTTCCTCAGCATACGTCACGGCTCGATTGTCGCCGTGCAGACAATACGTATGACCCCAGGCGTAGAGGCTACCGATGAGGAGCTTCTGTCTCGCGCTATACAACACATCGTTAGCACCCTCTCGGTGGAACTTGCACGCGAGGTGATAGTACCGATAATACCCTCGGCTGCAATACTATTCGACGGCATCACCTTCACCACCCCCAAGCGTGGCGAGAAGGTCGACCTACTTGAGTTCTCGATGCGAAGTGCGCGTATCTACCGCGCCGAGCTGATGAAGAACCTTGAAATAAAGAATCCAGAGCGACACACCGAGCGACTGATGCGTACCATGCAGCGCGAACTGCACCTCGACCGTGAGCCACGCCATATAGAGTGCTTCGACAACTCTAACCTTCAGGGTACCAATCCAGTAGCATCGTGCGTGGTGTTCCGTAATGGTAAGCCTTCACGCAAGGAGTATCGTCACTTCAACATCAAGAGTGTCGAGGGTCCCGACGACTTCGCCTCGATGCGCGAGATTATATATCGACGCTACTCACGCCTCCTAAGCGAGGGGGCCGCGCTTCCAGATCTGATTATCGTCGATGGAGGTAAGGGTCAGCTATCGAGTGCCTACGCCATACTCAAGGAGTTAGGCATCGAGAAGCGCGTACCCATCGTTGGACTTGCCAAGAGATTAGAGGAGGTGTTCTACCCTGGCGACCCCGAGCCATATTACCTCACACGTACGGGTGAGCCGCTTAAGGTTGTATGCCACATCCGTGACGAGGCGCACCGCTTCGGCATCACTTTCCACCGCCATAAGCGCACAAAGTCGTTTATCGACAGCGAGCTAAGCCATATCCCTGGCATTGGGGACAAGAGCCTTACTGCACTACTGCGCAGGTTCCGCACCGTAAATGCCGTGCGTAACGCCACTTTGAAGGAGCTTAGCGAGGTCGTGGGTGAGAGCCGCGCGAAGGCGATAAAGTCGTATTTTGACGATAAAATAGAGTCATAGATGGCGACATTTCGCCCTGTATTTTGGTCGTTTCACCGCACAGCTCATCAACGTTTTTTTGACGCTTCAAACGCCATAACTCACTCTGTGGCATAGATTTTGCCAAACGAAAGCAAGAATTTCGAGCGAGGAGGCATAACGTCAAAAGAACGATAATATTTTGCAGTTTGCAAATTTATTCATACCTTGCAATCGAAAACAAAGTTTATTAACCACTAAAAACCGCATTGCCTATCGAAGAAATTCTGCTCTTGAACCAATAAAATAGGAGAGTATGAACGTTACAGCATTGAGCGATCGTGTATTGCTTAATAATTACCTTTCGGGAGATAGGAGTGCTATATCTGAACTTATCGAGCGTCATTCGCGACGCGTGCGTAGCTATATCGGTATGATGGTCAAAGATGACGACATCGCCGATGATATCTTCCAAGAGACATTTATCAAGGCTGTGAAGGTTATTGACGAGGGTCGCTATACCGACTCTGGCAAGTTCCTATCATGGGTGTTGCGTATAGCCCACAACCGCGTTCTCGACCACTTCCGCCGCGAGAAGTCAAGTCGTCAGATTAACGAGTCGGAGGCAGGGTACGATGTTATTGGCACATTGCGCTTTGCCGAGCCAACCACCGAGGACGACATGGTACACGGCGAGATGGAACAGACAATACGCGACCTCATCGGCCTACTTCCTGAGGAGCAGCAGGAGGTGGTACGTCTGCGCTACTACTCGAAGCTATCGTTCCAGGAGATTGCCGAGCAGACGGAGGTAAGCATAAACACCGCCCTCGGACGTATGCGTTACGCCCTTATCAACCTACGCAGGATGATTAAGGAGAAAAATATCGTATTAAATTAACTTGGATGCACAATATAGGCAAACCCACGTGCGTTAATAGTGCAAACAACTCTTCCAAAGCGACGAGAATAGCATTATTAACATTTTAACGAGAGCGATGCCTATGAGTGAAATCGACCCACGTACATTACAACTTTACAACGAGGAGAACTACCTATTTAACGACGTAGCGTGTGGCGAGGCCGACCTACTTATGTTGGACACTTACCTCACAGATCTCTTCAAAACAAAACAATGCCAATAACAATTGGCATTGTTTTATTTATCTACTACCGAGTGCTAATAACACCATACCAACAAGTATAAGCACCAAGTCTAAAGCCTTAGACTTAAGGTTACGCTCGCCAAAAAGCAAGGCTCCGCAGAGAAATGTGACGATAACCGACGAGCGGCGTACCATTGCCACCACTGCAATCATCGCCCCCTCGGTATCGAGAGCGTGATAATAACAGAAATCGGCAAGCGTCACAAATATTGAGATAAGCGGTATCGCCCAGCTCCAATGGAATGGCTCCAGTGCTCGGCGTGGCAGCCAGATGATGGCGCAGATTATACACATCATAGCAAACTGGTAGATACCAAACCAGCTCTGCACAAAGAGAGGGGCAATGCTACAATTGGCGATAAGAAACTTATCATAGAGGCCACTCACCGCACCTAAAATCATAGCGGCAAAGAGTGCCCACACATGGCGGTTACTGCGGAAGTCGATGCTCTCGCGCTTACCTGCACGGCTCAGCAGATAAAGCGAGACGATAGTGAGCAGCACACCACCCCACTGCAATAGATTCAGACGCTCGCCAAAGAGCACGAATGCGCCTATCAGCACCATAACAGGGCGCGTAGCGTTAACGGGGCCGACGATCGTAAGAGGCAGATGCTTGATGGCATAATAACCACACAACCACGATGATAGCGTAATGGAGGCTTTCAGCGCAACGAGTAGATGTTCACGTAGACCATTATCACTGCCGTAGCCCGTCGTCAAAAATTCAGAGCTAAACCACCCAAGATTGAGATTAGCATCGAGGATATAGGGCAACAACAGCAACGACGAGAACAGCGTGTTGAGAAGCAACACCGGAATAACAGCATTACCAGCCAAAGACCGCTTCTTGGCAACATCATAGAGGCCAAGGAGCATAGCCGAGATAAATGCCGCACCCACCCACATATCTATCAGTAGATAAGTAAATTAGCAACAAGAGCTACAGCTAATGACATACTCGCCAGGGCATTCAACGTACCAAAGGCGATGCCTATGTTTCGCTGCTTCGTTGGGGTCACTAAATAGTGTTCCATTGCCAATATCGCAGCGAACATAGCACAACCGAGCCACAGCAGCCATGTCTGAGGTTGGAACGAAGCAAACCACATCAACAGAGCAACGCTGGCAACATGCAACGTTGTGCTGATAACGAGCGACACAAGCGGCGAGAAGTGCGACGGTATAGAGTGCAGGCCTCGCTTACGGTCGAACTCCGCATCCTGCAACGCATAGATGATATCAAATCCTGCACACCATGTCATAACAACAGCCGCCAATATCCAGCACTCCGTTGCTGCACCGCCCGTCACAGCCATATATGCACCCACAGGAGCGATGCCGAGCGATAGACCGAGCACAAGATGCGCCATTGCTGTAAAACGCTTGCAATAGCTATAAAACATAACGATAGCGAGAGCCACGGGCGAGAGCCATCCACACAAGGGATTAATCGTTGCAGCCACAGTGATAAATAGCAGAGCGTTGACCACAACAAAGATAACAGCACCACGTGCCGAGACCTTACCAGCTGGTATCTCACGCATTGCCGTACGTGGATTCTCAGCATCGATGCGTCTATCAGCCCAGCGATTGAAACCCATTGCCACATTACGAGCAAAGACCATACAACCGACGACTTGTAGCAATAGCAGCCAGATATTCAGATCAACATCCGTAGTCTTTACGGCATAGGTGAACGAGAGCAGCGCAAAGGGCATGGCGAAGATCGTATGCGAGAACTTCACCAAGCGCAAATAATCCGCAATTGTACTCATCACACTACTTATTAAACTCCTCCTCTAATACCTCCACAAGCCACTTAGGAGCGCGCTGTGGACGACGTGTGATATGGTCGATAAAGCCGAGCGTAGTAGAGCCCGAGGCTATCTCGCGGCCATCCTCTCCACGCACCTCGTATCTAAAGTTCATACGCGCCATAGGCATCTCGTCGACAAAGGCCGTAACGGCGATAAGCTCGTCGTAATATGCAGGATTACGATAGTGCACCTGCACATCGACAATAGGCATCATAACGCCCCTGCGCTCCATCTCGGCATAGGTAAGGCCTATGGCTCGAAGCCACTCGGTACGTGCCACCTCGAAGAACTTGATGTAGTTCGAGTGGTGGACAATACCCATCTGATCGGTATGATGATACTCCACACGTATCTTCGTCTCAAAACTCTTCATATCAAAAACCGGTTTAAACAACTATCTAATACGGTCGAGCGAACGCACTAAAATCTCATCCTTGAAGATGCCACGTGCTGCCAAGAATGCCAACACAAGGGCGAGCAGAGGCATAATAGCTGCCCAGCCGAAGCTACGATGTACAATCTCCACGCTCTCCAAAGCGTTATTGCTCGATAGCCAGTAGTATATTGCCACAAATGCAACAGCACCAAGGAGCAATACCACCTCAGCACCACATAGGCGCAACTGCAACTGGCGATTCTTGAAGAGGAAAATGGTGACGAGTGGCAGTATAGTAGCCAACACTAAAAGGATACCCATCCAGAGTGTGCTCTGGCCATCTACACCATTCGACAGCTCGAAGGCCGAGAGTGTATAAACATCGCCCGATACCGCTGTAAACGTAGCGATCGGGGCAAAGAGGGTGATGGCCATAAATATAGTTACAACCAATAGATAGAGTGTTTGAATACGCTGAATCATAATGTTTTATTTTGTTTTAATATTATCTAATACTTTATCAATGAGATAGTTGTTACGATCAGTCGAACGGCGGTTGATCATCTCACCAAGGAAACCTGCAAGGAAAAGCTGCACGCCGAGTACTATGGCCAACAACGCCAAGTAAAAGAGTGGTTGTTCAGTAACACCGCGCCACACAAGGCCATTTAGCTGCGAGTAGAGTTTATCAGCAATAACCCATATCGTCGTAACACCACCAAAGAGGAACATCAGCGTTCCAAGGCCACCAAAGAGGTACATGGGCGAACGACCAAAGTGCGACATAAAGGTCACCGAGATAAGGTCCAAGTAGCCCTTAACCATACGTTCAAGGCCGAACTTCGACTTACCATACTTACGCTCATGGTGCTCTACGACCTTCTCGCCTATACGCTTAAATCCCGCATGTTTGGCGAGGATGGGTATGTAACGATGCATCTCTCCATAGACCTCGATACTCTTAACTACCTTACGACGATATGCCTTAAGGCCGCAGTTGAAATCGTGGAGCTTGATACCCGACATTACACGCGCCGTGAGGTTGAAGAACTTACTCGGCCATCGTTTACCGATGGGGTCATAACGCTTACGCTTCCAACCCGACACGAGGTCGTAGCCCTCCTCCACAATCATACGTCGCATCTCAGGAATCTCATCGGGCGAGTCCTGAAGGTCGGCATCCATCGTAAAGACAACCTCGCCTTCAGCCATATCGAAGCCTACGTACAAAGCTGCCGATTTACCATAGTTGCGCATAAAGCTCACACCACGGATTGCGGGATACTCCGAACGTAGCCTCTCGACCTCATCAAATGAGCCATCCGTAGAGCCATCGTCAACCATAATTATCTCGTACGATAGACTATTCTTGCACGCCACGCGGTCGATCCAAGCAACGAGCTCTGGTAACGACTCAACCTCGTTATAGAGGGGTATGACAACCGATATATCCAACTTATTACTCATTGTTTTCATCATCATTAATATAGAACTTGGGCTTACGACTAACTATCGCTGCAATAATAAGTCCGGGTACTCCACCAGTAAAAATATAGGTATTAAACGACGAGAATACACTACTAAGCATCGAGGGTTGTTCAGCTGTGCGTAGCGCATCGATCATCTTATCAAAGTCGGAATTAAACTGCGTAAGATTAGCCTCAGCATATATAGTCCTTAGATCCTCAACACGACCAACAAGACCCTCAACATAGAGGTCATATCCCATAATGGCTATATATATCTTACCAACGACACCCACGATAACACCTGCCAACATAGATATCATCAAGATATACGATAGCGCCAACGAATAACTATATCCGAACTTGGGATCCATAGCTGCGGCACGACGCTTCGAGAAGCGCACCAACAACCATATAAATATTACAGCCGACACCGTCCATGCCAAGAGGTATAGTGCCGAAACCGACATAAGGCTCTTGTCGCTATAAACCAATATATACTGCTCGACAACGTGCATAAGCGCCATAACGATACCGAGTATAGCACCCGAGCGCATCACGTCATACCAAAAATCTCTTCCAATCATACTTGTAACTATCTAATTTTCATTCTATCCAACGCACGGTGGTACGCTGCTGCATTGCGGTTATGCTCACTGAGCGTACGTGCAAAGTTATGACGTCCATCCATCTCGGGACGAGCGCAGAAGTAGAGATAGTTGTGATCCTCATACTCCAACACGCCCTCTATTGCCACCATATCGGGCATGGCGATAGGCGTAGGCGGCAGGCCAGCATACTTATATGTATTATACGGCGAGTCCACCTCCTTATGTCTATCAAGCACACGCTTAATCGAAAAGTCGCCCACGGCATACTTAAGCGTAGGGTCGGCCTGCAATGGCATACCTTTCTCAAGACGGTTGATATATACCCCCGCCACACGAGCCATCTCCTCCTTGGCGTTAGTCTCCTCGTGAACGATAGAGGCCAGGGTCATAACCTCGAATGGAGTAAGCCCCACCCTTGCGAGCTGCTCCTGACGCTTAGTACTGCCCCAATACTTGTCCGACTCCTGCTTCATACGACGTACCAATACTTCGGGCGAGATATCAGAATATACCTCGTAGCTGTTGGGCAGGAATATCGAGAACATAGCCTCGGCCGAGTCGAAGCCCATCTCTTTGATCAACTCCTCATCGCGCAGAGCTGAGAGCACGGCCAAAGAGTCGGCCTCAATCTGGCGTGCAATCTTTCCAGCAAGGATCTCGGGTGTACGAGCGTTATTTATTGTAAGTCGCACAGCCTTATCGCTACCAAACTTAAGCGTGCGTGCGACATTTATCACGGTCATTCCCTCCTCGAAAGTGTACTTTCCAGGCTCAATACCACGGTCGAGTTTGATATACTTCGCGTAAAAGTCGAAAGCCCACGGATAGGCAACTTCGCTCTTGACCTTTGCGGTCATCTCCTCATAGCTTTCATCGCCACGAAGGATGACTGTTACACGCTCCTCGACAGCTGGGCCATAAAACATCTGATACGCCCATATGCCCGTAACTGACACTATTACAACAAATACCAATAGTATGACAACAATTTTCTTTTTCATTTTTCCATTTTTTTTTGCAAAGATACATTTTTTTTGTACTTTTGCACCCGGGTAAGTCTTATACGACCAGCTCCTGCAGAACCCCCCAGGCGAGGAATCGAGCAAGGGTATGCGGTTGTAGCGGTGCGATATGAGTAGCTTACCCTCTTTTTTTGGTATCTATATCACTCTTCTCTTAATAATATTATAATATTCCTGCATACACCGCCGTAAGTGCGTAGCGTGACAACAAGAACGAGCAGACAAAGGCTACAACGTATAAAATAGATGTCACCACCCCACCACGCGCCGTCGAGCAACGAAAGGCGCAATAGCCCCAGTATACATACCACACAAGCACTACAAGTGCAATAATGGTCATCACACCAGCACTACCCAAATCACCTTTGTACGCAACAAGCGGGTTATTCATAAATGTCGAATATGCAGCCTTGTTCATAAAGATACCAGGCAGCAGCATAAACGTCACAGGCCAGTGAGCAAAGAGCATACGTCCAAACAGTTCCGTCATCGAAACATCTCTATTGAGCATGGCAGCCGCCACAAAGAAGCATACGGTCGATGACACCCACATAACAAGTCCGAGTGCCGTATGCCACAATAAGCTGGCATGCCCCCATGTATAGCCAAACATAGAGGTTGGCACTAAGTCGAATCGCCAGCCGAGGATAATACCCACAATCAGCCACGCCAAGCCCCACATCAACGCCATCTGTGGCGCATTGGTAGCCGGACGACGAATCATCCTCGATATGAATGACCCCTCGGCCTCAACGCCACATCCTCTTCTTACTCCTCTAATCATATCACAACAGATTAAAAATCAATCTTCACGCCTGCCATAAAGCCCGTACCATTACGGTAGTAATAAGCATAGTCGAAGATGTCGTCATTAAGAAGGTTGTAACCATCGGCATAAATCTCAACGCGCTTCGATGCTTTGAACGACAATCCCACACGAAGGTCTATCGACGATGGCGCCTCGAAAGCCACGGGAGCCTTACCCTCAACAGATACAGCTTGCGCCTGCGACCAGCGACGTTTGCCCATAAAGTCGCTCAATACGTACATCTTCCAACGCTTAATCTTATACTCGGCCTTAAGGTTTGCCTTAAAACGGGCATCATCTACGACATACATCGAGTCTGTATTATCGGCATGTGCATAGATCGAGCCGCTGATATGCAGGCCGCCGATAGGACGACAACCCAACTCCGCACCAAAAAAGATGCGATTATTGTTATCCGCAGCGACGCTAAACGTACCAGGCGTTGCCACGGTCCATATCAACTGGTCGCGCATAAAGTTAGCACCAAAATAGAGTCTATACTCCAGGCGTGACGAGATGGCCGAGCCCGAGAATCCGAGCGCGAGGTTATAGCTGCGCGTATTAGGCATAGTGCTATACATATTCACCTTATCCTCGCAACGATTCTCATCAATATAGTAGCGATAATAGATATATGGATTCTCCTTGTATAAGTTCGAGATACCATTCTGCGATACCGAAGTATTAAACTCCACATATGGCGTGATGGCCGTAGTGCCAGTATCGAACAGAAGCTTTAACTGAGGCTTTACGAAGTGTGAGGGCTTCTCCCTATCGCGCACCTTATCGTACATATAGCCAATACCCGCCTTAAGGTCAATAAAGCCAAATGTGCGAGCATAACCTGCCGTAAGCCCAAAGCGCACATCCTGGTACAAGTCATCGGGCTGCATCCACATATCGAACTCCGCCTTAAGGTCAATGGTATTCAGTCCAAACTTTCGAGCAAAGAGCGCCGATGCACCAGCGCGGAACTCACCCTCGCAGAATATCGTACAGCCCGAAGCGGGAAGGTTGTGAGCCCAGATACCACCATGCGCCTCAACGGCAAAGTTCAGGCGCGAGAGGTTGACAAAGTCGTCGCCAAAGCGCAGGATAAGTCCTGCATCGTGGAACGTCAACAAGTCAGACTTATTGAAGGCCATACCATCCGACGGTTCCAATACAGCACTATCGACATTTGGCACATAAGCCACTGTTGCATAGTTGTTGTACAGGTCGCAGTTATACTCAAGACCCACCTCAAACATGCGGCAACCAGCAAAGACACCACCACCGACATAGAGTCGATTCTGCATATCATAGCTGTCCGACATCGAGCGAAGCATACCATCGAACGACCTTTTACGTGCAAAGTTACCGTCATGGTCAATGCCCACACCGAAGTAGCCGAGGCGCACGTTGTTTGTGGCATAGTGGAACTTAGCCTTCGACATAAGGGGATAACCAGATGCTAACTGCGTATAGAAACGCTTAGCGCGGCCAAAGTCCCAGAAGTTAGACTTTGTGGGGTTAATCTGATGGTCATCGAGCTCTATCTGCCACGATTCAGGCTTAATGTTGTACCTTATCTCTGGCTCAATACCAGGGACATCACTTATCGTCGTAGGTGCCGTCAGTTTCTTTGCAGGTGCCACCTCGGGGTTATATGTGGTTGTCACCTCCACGCGTTTATGCTCCTGAGCCGAGAGCCCAAAAGGCAACGCCAAGGCGGCCATTGCAACAATTCCAAATATAATACTTCTCTTCATACTCTTCACTTAAATTTGGGGTTCATTACTTCGCAAGCGTGGCGATACGCTGCTTAGCTTCCGCTACGATACCGTCATCCTTAGGTGTATATCCATCGACGATACTCTGGTACGTAGCACGCGCCTGGAACGTATTACCGCCCTTAGCCAGCACGTCGCCGAGCGTCAGGAACATCTTCGCCTGCCAATACATCGAGCCACACTCACCCAACGCATAGACACGCTTCTCAACATCGGTATAGTTGCCCGCAAGGAAGCTATCCTCAACAAGGCGATAGTATGCCTCGGCACCCTCCTCGGTCATAGTATTCTCAGCCAAGATGGTATATAAAGCCATGGCATCCTTACGGTTTCCTCTCTCGCGAAGCACGTCGGCCTTGGCCCTCATCGTCTGACGCTCCGCCCACGACGTAGCATCCTGCATGCCATCGACAACCTCGGCCATCTTCAGAATTAAATCACCCTTAGCATATCTAAGCATAGCATCGACGTAGCACTCCGATGCTACCTCACGGCGTTTCTTATCGTGTGCCGAGTTATAGAGGTCGAGGTAAGCCGCAGCAGACTCCTCGAACATCTCCTCGTCGTAGCTCATGCGTGCATATACGTCAAGTACTCGCTCACGATACTGCGTCTGTCCCAACGACAAAAGTTCCTTCATAGTCTTGAGTGCCTCATCGTTATCCTCCATGATGACATAGCAGTCGCTCAAGTAAAACAACGCCTCGGTACGGTTATATCCCTTCGCAAAGTTATCGAGGTAGCTACGTAGCTTACCACACGCCTGCTCAACCTCACCATCGAGATACAAACCCTTAGCAGCTGCAAAGGTGAGCGAATCACGTGCTGCCTCGCTCATATCGCTCTGCACACCACAGCGCTCAGCATAGGCGAAGTAGTCGTCAATTCTACCCTCCGAGACATATATCTCACGGATGCCACGCATAGCCTCCAACGCCGCCGAAGACTGCGGATCGTGCTCAACGACCTTCTCATAGCTCTTACGAGCATCGCCCTTACGTCCCAAGTTGTAATATGCGAGGGCGAGATCCGAGAGCGCACCTACGTAGTATGGCGACGACGGGTCGTCATCGACAAACTCCTGAAGCGTAGCTGCGCCGTCGGCATAACGCTCCGAGGCGATATAGGTCTTTCCGAGCTCATACCACGCATCGTCCACATAGTCACCCGAGCCATCGGTAACAATACCCTTCAAGCGGTCAATCTTACTCTTTGTCTTCTTGTCGATACCATCGACCATAGCAAGCTGATACTGTGCATAGTAACGGTCATCGAGTGATGATGCAGCAGATATCTTATATGCCTTACGAGCCTCTGTAAACTCACGCATCGAGAAGCAGGCATCACCCAGACGATTGTGGGCATCGTAGAGGTAGTGGTCACGTTTGGTATAGTCGCGCACAAAATCCTCAAAAGCCTCAGTCGCCTCCTTCATATTACCATCGGCGAAGTGTGCGTAGCCCATACCATAGTGGGCATAGTGATACTCTATCTCGCTCTTCGGGGCACGACGCACATACTCTCCATAACGTTTTACAGCCTCCTTCATATCGCCATCGTGGTATGCCACCTCACCCTGCCAGTAGAGCGCCAAGGCGTTGTACTTAGGCACAAGGCCTATGCCCTCAGCTTCCAAGAGGAGTCGCTTAGCCATATCCCAGTCGCCACGCTCGATGGCCTTCACTGCACGGAATACAGCAACCTTCTGGTGTACAGCACGTAGCTCGTTGTCTGGATTCTTAAGCTCACGAATAGCAACGTATGCTGCATCGTAATCCTCCGAGTTATAGTAGGCGGCGATAAGTAGCTGCTTAATCTCCGCCTCGTAGATAGAGTTGGGATAACGACGCAGGTAGTCCTGAAGGATATTAATCGACTCGTTGAATAGGTCACCGCCAAGCTCATACTTCAGGCGACAGTAGTTGAGCATAGCATTCTCGGCAATCTTCTCGTCGAAGCCACTCTCCGAGGCCATACCAAAGGCATCTGCCGAGTGCTGCTTATCACCCAGACGTAGGTAGCAATCGCCCAAGTGGTAGGCGGCATTCTGTGTAAGCGCATCCTTCGCACCACAAACGCGCCGCAACGGCTCAACAGCATCGCTATAACGCGCCATACGATAGAGCGAGTAGCCGCGGATATAGTTCTCCTGACGACCATACTTCTCACTCGGGTAGTGAGTGATATAACGAATGGCATTGGCGTAGTCACCCTTAACAAAGTAACTCTCTGCAATGATACGCACCAAATCGGCATAGGTCTCCGTGGATGCCATCTTTAACAGACGCTCACCCTCGCTGATAACCTCCGCATAGTTCTGCTGACGGTAGTCCATCTGCAAGAGGTAGTAGGGGGCAAGGTCACGATATACGTCGTACTCCTCCAGCTCGGTAAAGAGTGCGGTAGCCTCAGAGTTACGATTCTCCTTATAGGCGATATAGGCGCGATAGTAGAGCGCATGGGGATAGTACTCACTGATTTTTGGCACACGCTTGAGGTGGTACAAGGCAGTGATGTTATCACCCTCGAGAAAACTGAGGTATCCCACACGGATATCATATCGCTCCTTCTCGAGCGAACTTAAACCCTTATAATCAACATCCAAGAAGAGGTCGCGTGCTACGTCGTGTTCACCCTTATCGCAAGCCTTGCACGCCATCATAAAGATAACGTTCGGGCGATATACGCTCGATGGATATTGTGAGATAAAGTTATCCATCATTATCTCAGCATCGGCGGCACCAAGCTCAACGGCACAACGCATCTTATGGTACTCCGCCCACTCAAGGTCGTGCATATCAACCACCGGGTTAAGCTCACTGCGGAAACGATCCAGCGCAACACGTGCCTCGCCCCATCGGCGACGCTCCAACATAGCCTCAATATCGTCAATACGTTCACTCCTCTCGGGCACCTGAGCCACCGTCTGGGTGGTAACCGTAGTGGCAAACAATAGTATTGCAAGTCTAAAAATTCTCTTTCGCATAGTACATATATAATATAGGGCAAAGATACTATTTTTTCGCGAATACACACTACTTAAAGGAACGATTATTGCCTATAATATGGTGTATAAACCAAATATTATTCGCTATGATACAGAAAATAACTCTACACATGACCTCCGACCACCGTTTTGCGCTCAACGACGCACGCCCTTTAGAGAGCCTAAACCCCAAGGAGATGTTGCTATACGCCACGGTCGACTGCGCGGGTCGCACTATCGTTGGACTACTCAAGGAGCATGCTGACGACCTCATGAAACTCGAAATCACACTCGAAGGTACGCTCTCGACTGCAACGGTAGTGGCCGAGAGCAAGTATAACAACTTCAACATCGTCTACTCGGCCGAGTGTCGCTCACTAAAGGAGCAAATCGTCATCAGCCGAGCCATAAACCTCGCCCACGACAAGTACTGCGGCATGCTCCAGATGCTACGACGCATCGCCCCGCTCTCGCACGAGACATCAATTGTAACAACCGGTGAAACCGAGAGTTAAACGACAAATCCCTGGGTTTAAAACCCCAGGGATTTATTCTATTGGTGATGGCGGATTACTACCAAAGGCTATCGGCAGTAATGCGGCGATAGGCTGCAATGGCAAGGGCGTAGTCGTAGTGTGCGGCAATGGCATTCTCATATATCTGAAGCCAGCTTAGCTGTGCCTGCAACACATCAAGGATCGTGGCCATACCCTCACGATAGGAATAGGTGCTGATATCGAGGTTCTCTTTTGCCAAAGTGAGGTTACGACGTGTGGCATTGACACGTGCTCGGGCAGATTGCAGATTTGTCCAGCCGTTGCTTTCGTCGAGCGATATACGGTCAGCCATGGCCTCAACATCAAGTTCGGCAATACGCTGACTACTACGCGCTGAACGCAACGCCTGCCTACGTTCGCCAAAATGAAAGATTGGCGTATGGAAGGTCATCACCACTCCGCCATCAAGACGTGTTCCTGCCCCTTTAACATTGGGTGTATTGGGTTGCCAAAGGCCATAGACACCGAAATTTATCGAGGGTAAGAACTCCGCCCACGTAGCACGTACACCCCAGCGGGCGTACTCTTTCTCATTGATTGACGCAGCGTACTCTGGATGGCGCTGAAGGATATCGTCAAGCGCAACACGCGGTGGCATATACATACTATCCATGATGCTCTCCTTGAGCACCACCTCTGCCATAGGGTCGCTGCCACGCAGCACGTTGAAGTTATGCAGGGCAACGAGCCGTTGCTCATCGGCCGAAGAGAGTAGATACTCAGCATCACTTAGGCGTGATTCCACCTGCAAAAGATCTCCCTTAGCGGTATATCCCTCGTCGAAACGGCGCTCGACAACATCCCTTAGCGAACGTACTATGTCGCAATAGTCGGCCATAGCACGTTGATGGATATTCGCACGCGACAGCTCCCAATATGCCGACACTGCATCGTACTCAACATTCAATTGCGATACTTGTTCACGGTTGGCAACTACATCATACCTCGATTCCGCGCGCTTAACCTCGGCACGCACAATGCCTCCATCAAATATTGGCTGACTAATATCAGCACGCATAGCCCAGCTGAGCCTACGCTCATTGCCATCACGCCGAAAATTGTAGTTCATCTCACGATCCATATCAAGCGATGGAAGATAACCCTTACGCGCACGTCGAAGATCGGCATCGGCACCCTTAACCGATGTCCGAGCAATAGCTATCGTATGGCTATAATCCATGACATCAGCCAGATAATCGGCGACGGAGTATTGTGCATGGGCAAGATGCGTCGTAGACAAGAGCACAACAGCGGTAATGATATATCGTCTCATAGCCTTATGCGATAAAAGAGTGAATAGACAACAGGAAGTATTAGAAGTACAAGGAGTGTGGCCACGATAAGGCCTCCCATAATTGTTGCAGCCATACTGCCAAACATCGAGTCCGTGAGCAATGGCAGCATACCCAGTACCGTCGTTCCCGAGGCGGCAATAACTGGTAGGAATCGGTCGCGGGCAGCATCGACAACGGCATTCACCGGCTCATAGCCCTCATCGCGTAATTCGCGTATGCGAGAGATAAGTATGACGGCATTCTTAACATTCATACCCACAAGGCCAAGGAGACCAAGCAACGAGAAGAAGTCGAACATCTTACCCATGACTCCAAGCCCCGCAACAATACCCACAAATATCAGCGGCAGCATCAACAACACCGCCAAAGGGTCGCGATAGTTGCCAAAAAGCAACAGTAATATAACAAATATAACAATTAGTGTTATAGGTAGTTGTGAGAATAGAGCAGCGTTTGACTCCTCGCGACTCTCTTGCTCGCCATAAAGCGACATATCGTAGCCCTCGGGGATGGAGATATTGTCACGCAACTTCCGTTCTAAGTCATCGAGCAGCTCTATGGCATTGACACCACGCCGAGGGTCGCACTGCGCCTTCATAACTCGCTCGGAGTTAACACGCCGAATAACCGATAGTTGAAATCCGAAGTCGAAGCCCATGGCGGCCTGCGCAATAGAGTAGCTACCACCAGCACGTGAGAACACGGGCATTGTCATAAGCGATGTTAACGTACCATCGGGCGAAGGCTCCGCACGTAGCAGAATGGGCAGCTGCATATCACCTTCGCGGTAGGTTGCAACCGCAAGACCAGAGGTAGCAATCTCTAAGGACGAGAGCATCGAGCTACGACCAACGCCCAATCGCTGCGCCTTAATTTGGGAGTACTGCGGCTCCCATACCGCCACACGATTACCCCAACTATTGCGTATATTGCGCGTGCGCGGATCATGGCGCATAAACTGCATAGCATCGGCCGTAAGGCGGCTGAGCGTATCAATATTCGTACCACGAAAGCCAAACTCGATGGTGGCATCAGGCACGGGCGATAGTCGAAAGAGCGACGAGCGTAGCCATACATCGGGGAGGTTATCACCCACCCACCTATCGAAGGCCTCCTCAACCACAAGCGCATCATCGGCCGAGTATAGCTCTACAAGTATATTGCCATAATTCGGACGAGCTGAGTAGCTACCACTGGCAAGGTAGTAGCGTGGAGGCGTGCCACCAGCCGTTGTCGACACACGCTTTACTTCATCCTGCTCCTGCAACCACGCGGTCATGCTTTGCAGACGCTCCGCCGTAGCCTCAATATCATAACCCTCGGGGAGGATTACATCTGCACGGAAATATGGCTTCGATAGTTGCGGAAAGAAATTTTGCGGCATACGTCCCATAGCCCATATCGAGAGAGCGAAGAGCACGATAGTAACGACTACCGTAGCCCAACGATGGCGCAACAGCCATCTAACAACATGGCCAAACCACAACGAGCGAGGCTCGGCCGCCACCTTGACCATACTGAGTATCCTAACACTCATAAGCGGCACCTGCACGATAGCCAACACCCAGCTGATAACGAGCGAAATGGCAATAACGGCAAAGAGTGGGCGTATAATCTCGGCGACGGACGATGGAGCGAGCTGCAGCGGCAGGAACGAGGCAATGGCAATAAGCGTAGCGGCAAGTAGAGCGATACGTGGCTTCGTTGCGGCCGCAACCGTGGCATTAACAACATTTGCACCTCCTCGTAGGAGTGTGGTTGTGCCGTCGACAACGACAATGGCGTTATCCACGAGCATTCCCATAGCGATAATAAATCCCGCCAACGAGGTGCGATTAAGACCCTCACCAATATATAGCATCACAAGTAGCGTAGCGCCTATACAAAATATCAGTGACGATCCAACGACAACACCCGAACGCCACCCCATAATGGCCATAACAAGTAGTATGACAATGGCCACAGACTCAAGGAGGTTGATTAGAAAATCGTTGTTGGCCTTGCGGGCAATCTCGTTCTCGGGATAGAGGGTCGCAATCTCCAAGCCAGCCGGTAGGCGTTGTTCTATATCATTGAGTGTGGCGGCAACGACATCACCCACCGCCACAACATCCCTTTCGGGATTCGACGCAACGGCAATACCAATAGCATCGCGACCATCAACACGCATCTTTAGCGTTGCAGGCTCGCGGTAGCCACGCTCGACACGTGCTACATCGCCCAGACGGTACTGCTTACCATCGGCAGCACTGAGCAACTGATTCTCAATATCTAAAATAGAGTTATATGTAGCACCCTCAACAAGTTCTATATTCACATCGCCAGCACGACGTGTGCCTATGCCAACAACTACATTTTGTTCCTTCAGGGCAAGGCCTATATCCTCGGGGCGTAGCTCGAAGAATGAGAGCGTGGCGGGGCTGAGATATATACTCACAATGGGGCTTTGCTCACCCGAGAGCTGCACCTTCTCCACTCCATCTATAGTATAGAGCACGGTCTCTATGTCGAGGGCATAGCCTCGCAGCTCATCCCACGTGAAGCCGCCATCCGAGACCAGTGCATAGTATAGTCCATAGACATCGCCAAAGCCGTCGTAGACATATACATCACTTACCCCCTCGGGCAGGTGCGGCTCGGCGTTTGCCACTTTTCGTCGTAGCTCATCCCATAGCTGAGGAATACGCTGTGGCGAGGTATCGGGGCTGAGCTCTACAAGGATGCGTGCATAGCCGAAGTGCGCCTCCGACGTAATCTTATACACCGACGAGAGGGTACGTATCTCGCGTTCAAGCGGCTCGGCAACGAGTCGCTCAACCTCCTCTGGAGTAGCGCCAGGGTAACGACACTCCACAACGGCACTCTTAATCACAAATGTCGAATCCTCCTTCTTACCCATCTCCACAAAGGAGTAGATACCACCAAGAAGCATAACCCACAAGAAGAACCATACAACGGTACGGTGTGTAACGGAGTAGCGCGATATATTAAACATATTCTCCACGGTTTGGTTACTCAACAATACGCACTCTCTCGCCATCGCTTAGGCGATAAACACCCGCCGTGACGACCATCTCGCCCGCCGTAACGCCATCCTCAACAACGACATCATCTTTTCCCGTGAGGTTACCGAGCTGCACCCGACGACGCTCTACCCTATCATCACTACCCACGACCCACACATAGTCGCCATCGCCCATGGGGGCATATATTGCAGTGAGTGGTAATGTTACAGCATGACTATCGCTCTCGGGCGTAATAACCGTAGCGATACATGTCATACCCGGAGAGATACGATAACGGCTACTATCAACATCCGTAAGGCGTAGCGATGTAGGAAATCCCAATGCATCAGACGATGTGCGGGCGAAGCTCTTGATAACGGCCATGAACGTCACATCGGGATAGGCATCAAAGACAACGCTAAAGCGCGTGGTTGGTTCAGAGAGGCTACCCACAAGGTTCTCGGGAGCAGTAAAGCCCACAGTGGTACTCACCGGATTAACTATTCGTACAACCGTCTCACCCGATGCGACACGCTGGAAGGCATCAACGTACGTACGCTCAACGATACCGGCGAAGGGGGCAACGATGCGTGTGTCTGCGAGCATATCGAGAGCATTCTTATATGCCGACATTGCCTGCGTTGCCGTATTACGTAGCGACTCTACCTCCTGCTCCGAGATGGCATCATGCGCCAACAGCCGCTCGCCACGCTCCAAGCGCGACTGTGCCTCACTATATGCCGCACGCGAAGCCTCGACCTGAAGTTCCACATCCCTCGGGTCGAGCTCGGCAAGGAGTTCACCGCGTGCAACAAGCTGGCCCTTGGCTATGGGGATATCAATGACGCGTCCTGATATTTTAAAGGCTAAGTTTACGGCATCATCGGCCGTGGAGAGTGCCGCGAAGTCTCGGCGCAGATACTCTGTGGATTGTGCCGTAGTGACCTTCACGGGCTGCGGTGCTCGCTCAGTAGGCGTAGCTTGCCCACCGCACGACACGAGCAAAAGAAGAAGAAGAGGTGTATATCTCAGCATATAAAAAAATTGACCATTTCTCGAGAAGAATGGTCAATTATCTTGCCAAGAGTTATATTAAACACTATATATCGCGAATATCAGCCTTAAGCTCAACAACACCATTGTTTATAATAATAACTCCAATCTTTGAGCGCATCATCGAGCGCAGGGTCATAGCATCAACCGTGTAGCACTCCAAGCCAAACATCTCGCCATCATTCTCCACCGAGGCCAGCACCTTGATTGCATGGTGAGGGTAGTGGTCAGTAAGGCTGGTGATACCGCGCTCATACTCCGCATCTACGACCTCCAACGAAGCGATGCACAGCCACGCCACACGCCCCTTCTGCTCCAGAAGCTCTGTCGACACATCGTTTCCCGCTGCATCATATATGGCAAAGTCAGCATACTCTGCATCGTGCATTGCCTCTTGGCGAACACCCACATACTCCAGGCCATCATCGAGCCAGCAACCGCTATCGGTCGGAGCAAACTGGTGTTCTTCACCCGTACCTTTATCCCTAAAAATAAGCATAGTATTCACGGCAGCCGCTGTACGCTCATTAAGTATGGCGGTACGTAGGTCAATACCCACCTTATAGGGTAAAAAGTCAACCAAAGGTTGGTGGCGCAGGGCGTAGAGGTTAAGACCAAGAGCAATGAATACACCTATCAAAGCGATAGCAATCTGCACATTCGATGTTTTAGACTCTCTATTATCATACTTTGCAAGTACAACGACAACGACCATGAGTACAATATTCTTCCAGAAAGTAGCCCACGGTGAAAGGGTTACAGCATCACCGAAACATCCACAATCACCAATAGGCAGCACCGTAGCACTCAATAGCGTGATAACCGTAAATAACACAACAAAGAGGAGAGCCACACGTAGTGTCACTCTACGGAAGGCATTAACAATAACTGCAACACCAATAGTCATCTCAACTACAGCAAGCACAATGGCAATAGGCAAGGCGTACTCCATCATCCTCCCCAGTCCGTATGTCGCGAGGTACTTCTCGACAAATACCGATGTGCCGACGGGGTCAACAGACTTCACAAGTCCCGAAAATACGAAGACTGCGCCGAAGAGCCAGCGCAGTAGACTTATTGATATATGTTTTACGGAAATCACCCTAAAGAATTGCAGTTACATACTCCATAATTCGCTCATAGATGGTATCGGGCGAAGCCATAGCACCATCGTCGGTAGAGCAATCAACAACCTTGAGGTCGCCACACTCCTCGGCAGCCTCTATGTAGACCTCGCGCACGCGGCGTTGCAGGTCGAGCGATGCCTCATGAATATCCTTACCACCATTTAAGTAGGCGCGGTCGTCACCCTCGCGCGTCTCGGTTAGTTTCTTCGTAGTGAAGGCAAAAGGGACATCCAAAAACAAAGATAGGTCGGGACGAGGAATAGCAAACTTCTCGAACTCCGTACTAAGAATCCAGTCGCGCAGAGCTCTGCGCTCAGCACCAGCAGGCATCTTGGCACACTGATAGCCTATATTTGAGTAGACATAGCGGTCAACAATAACAATCTTACCTTCCGAAAGCCAGCCACGAATAGTTCGGGCAGCATCGGCGCGGTCACCAGCATATAGCAGAGCTACAAGGTAGGGGTTCACCTGCTCCAACAATCCGAGGTCACCACGCAAGAAGCGCGCGATAAGGTCGCCATAGACCGGAGCATCGAAGCGCGGGAAGTGGAGATACTCCGACTCTATGCCCTTTCGCTCGAACATACTCCTTAGCTTGGTTATCTGTGTCGACTTGCCAGCTCCATCAAGTCCCTCCAATACTATAAACATAATCTCCCTTTATTTAAGCATCATAACAGCACGCTCGATACCACGCGCCAAAGTCTCAACCTCGGCCTCGGTATTGTACATTCCTATCGAGGCACGACACATACCCGTAATGCCGTAGTGTGTCATAACAGGCTCGGCACAGTGGTGACCCGTGCGGATGGCAACACCGAGTTTATCCAGGATCATACCTACGTCGTAGGGGTGAGTACCATCCACCGTAAACGACACAATGGGGCACTTACGCTCAGCCGTGCCATAGATGCGCAACCCCTCGATGGAGCTTAGACGCTCAGTCATAACACGCAGGATATGTTGTTCATGCTCATCAATAGCCTCAACACCAATACCCTTAACGTAGCGAATAGCCTCGCCCAAGCCTACTGCCCCGAGGAAGTTCGACGTGCCAGCCTCGTATTTTAATGGTAGGGGTGCATAGGTAGTCTTTGCAAAGGTAACCTTATCTACCATATCGCCACCACCCATAAACGGAGGCATAGCCTCCAAGAGCTCTCGACGGCCATAGAGCACACCTATACCCGTGGGGCCATAGAGTTTATGTCCCGAGAGGGCGTAGAAGTCATAACCACGCTCGGCCACCCTACCGCCACCATGGACGATGCCCTGGCAGCCATCGACCATAACAACAGCACCCACGCTATGAGCCCTTGCGATGATAGGCTCTAAGTCGGGACATGTGCCCAGCGTATTCGATGCCTCGGTAACGGCCACAAGGCGTGTGCGAGCATCAATCAATGTATCGAGAAGATCCATGCGAAGTTCGCCACTATCGTCGAAGGGCAACACCCTAAGTTCCGCCCCCTTGCGCTCAGTAGCCATCTGCCATGGTACAATATTGGAGTGGTGCTCCATCTCGCTTACGACGATATTATCGCCCTCCTTAAGCGAACGCTCGCTCCAGGCATAGGCCACAAGGTTTATCGAGGCCGTTGCACCCGAGGTAAAGATTACCTCCTCCCTCTGCTCAGCACCTATAAACTCACGCACACACTCCCTTGCCTCCTCGTACAACTCGGTCATCTTGCCTGAGAGGTGGTGAACGCCACGATGGATATTGGCATTATACTCGCGCATAAGCTCATCGCCACGCTCGATGACGGCCAAAGGTTTCTGTGCCGTAGCCCCCGAGTCGAAGTATACAAGCTGACGGTTATTCACCATGCGCCCAAGTATCGGGAAGTCCTCGCGTATCTTCTCTATATCGAACATACTACAATCTGTTAAGTTTCTCGGCTACAATCTCCGAGAGTATATCTGCCACGCCCTCAACAGAGCTATGCAGAACTACATCCTCAACGAAGCCCTCAATCTGCAGGCGCTTAGCCATAGCCAAATTGAGACCACGCTGACGCATATATAGGATAGCATCGCTATCCATCTGACCCACCGTAGCACCATGGCTACACTTCACATCGTCGGCATATATCTCCAACTGCGGGAGTGTCTCGATGCGCGCATCGCCAATAGTAATATTACGGCTCGACTGCACAGAGTCGGTACGCTGAGCTCCAGGGGCTACATATACAAGACCCGAGAAGCTACCGTGCGCCTTACCCGAGGCAACACCCTTGTACGACGTGCGCGACACGCACTCCTCAGCCAAGTGGTTGACATCGACCGTTACACTCGCCTTATCCTCCTCTGTAAGGACAAAAGCACCGCCAAGCTCAAACTTAGCACCACGCTCCACGAGGCTTGCTACAACGCGCGTGTCCGATGATGCCACGACAATCTCCGTAGTCACACACACACCACCCTCGGCAACAGCAACAGCTATCTGCGAGGCACTACGCTCCGTAACAACATGCAACAGACGGAGCTCAGCACCCGCCATTACGTCGATGTTTATATCGCGTGCCCCATCCTTATCGAGAATAGCAAGCGTAGCCCGAGCACCAGCCGCTACGACGACATCGCTGTCACCCTCAGCGTCGAGCACCCACACGCCACTTGCTATGTTACCATCAGCTGCGACAGGCGTTGCACCTAAAATCTCAATGATTCTCTCTGCCACCATAACCTACTCCTCCTTGTAGTCGTTGATAAGCCAGTCGTAGCCCTCCTTCTCGAGCTTAAGAGCAAGTGTCTTATCGCCCGTATAGATGATACGACCCTTATACAAGACGTGAACGTAGTCGGGCACGATGTAGTCCAACAGACGCTGGTAGTGTGTAATCACCACCGTAGCGTTCTCCTCGGTCTTAAGACGTGTAACGCCCGTAGCCACGATACGCAGAGCGTCGATATCAAGACCCGAGTCAGTCTCATCGAGGATGGCCAACTTGGGATTAAGCATAGCCATCTGGAATATCTCGTTCTTCTTCTTCTCGCCACCCGAGAAGCCCTCGTTAACAGCACGCGACGTGAGCTTTGAGTCGAGCTCTACGATGGCACTCTTCTCGCGCATCATCCTCAGATACTCGGCCGCCGTGAGGGGCTCCTGTCCACGATACTTTCGCTGCTCGTTGACAGCAATCTTCATAAAGTTTGCCATTGTGACACCAGGGATCTCCACAGGGTACTGGAAACCGAGGAACAGACCCTTCAATGCACGCTCCTCAATGGGGAGGTCGAGAAGATTCTCGCCCTCAAACTCCACCTTACCCTCCGTGACGGTGAACTTCTCGTTACCAGCCAATACCGATGCAAGCGTTGACTTACCCGAGCCATTGGGACCCATAATGGCGTGTACCTCGCCAGCCTTAACCTCGAGGTTTATACCCTTCAATATCTCCTTATCACCAACCGAGGCGTGAAGATTTTCAACTTTTAACATATCTATACTTTTTTCTATTACTCATTACTAATTACTAATTAATAGTTTGTGGGTTATCCCACGCTGCCCTCCAACGATAGCGCGAGGAGCTTCTGTGCCTCAACAGCAAACTCCATAGGTAGCTTTGCCAACACCTCGCGGGCATAGCCGTTGACGATAAGTCCCACGGCATCCTCCGTCGAGATGCCTCGCTGGTTGCAGTAGAAGAGCTGCTCCTCCGAGATCTTCGACGTAGTAGCCTCGTGCTCCAACACCGCCGAGGGGTTGTGGCAGTCGATGACAGGGAAGGTGTGTGCGCCACACTTATCGCCGATAAGCAGCGAGTCGCACTGCGAGTAATTACGCGCATTCTCAGCCACCTTAGCCACACGCACCAAGCCACGGTAGGCATTCTGCGAGCGGCCTGCCGAGATACCCTTCGACACGATACGTGAGCGCGTGTTACGACCGATGTGTATCATCTTAGTACCCGTGTCGGCCTGCTGATAGTTGTTAGTCATAGCCACCGAGTAGAACTCACCCGACGAGTTATCGCCCTGAAGTATGCAGCTCGGGTACTTCCACGTAATAGCCGAGCCGGTCTCAACCTGCGTCCACGATAGGTGTGCACCATCGCGGCAGATACCTCGTTTCGTTACGAAGTTATAGATACCACCTTTGCCATCCTTATCGCCAGGGTACCAATTCTGCACCGTCGAGTACTTCACATCGGCATCCTTCTCCACCACAATCTCCACAACGGCAGCGTGTAGCTGATTCTCATCACGACGTGGTGCAGTACAGCCCTCCAAGTAGCTCACGTATGACCCCTCATCCGCAACGATAAGCGTGCGCTCAAACTGGCCTGTGCCCTCAGCATTTATGCGGAAGTAGGTCGACAGCTCCATAGGACATCGTACACCCTTAGGTATATAGCAGAACGAGCCGTCGGAGAACACGGCAGCGTTGAGTGCCGCGTAGAAGTTATCGGTATATGGCACTACCGAGCCAAGATACTTCTTAATAAGTTCGGGGTGCTCCTTGATAGCCTCCGATATCGAGCAGAAGATAATACCCTTCTCAGCTAACGTGTCACGGAACGTAGTCTTTACCGACACCGAGTCCATCACGGCATCGACAGCAACACCCGCCAAGGCCATCTGCTCCTCGAGCGGAATGCCTAATTTGTCGAACGTGCGCTTGAGCTCAGGGTCTACCTCGTCCATGGAGTTGAGTTGCTTTTTCTGCTTGGGGGCAGCATAGTAGATGACATCCTGAAAGTCGATTTCCGGAATGTCGAGATGTGCCCACTCCGGGTGGGGCAGCGTGAGCCAGTGGCGATAGGCTTTGAGTCGTCGCTCAAGCATCCAGTCGGGCTCGCCTTTCTTCTCCGAAATGAGGCGAATAACCTCCTCCGAGAGGCCGCGACCAATGGTCTCGGTCTCGATATCGGTGACGAAGCCGTATTTATAATCGCTCGATTCGAGCTCTTGTAATATATTTTGATCCTTGTTTTCCATCTTCATATAATAATATCGCGCAAAGGTAACAAAAATTATTCACAAAGTCAATCTACGTCTATCAATTATTGTTATGGTAGTATAAGTATGGGCGCTATTGGAGTTAACGAATTATGGATCAAGGATGCGCAAGGTAGGCCCTGAGATTTTACTATATGATAATTAGTAATGAGTAATTAGTAGTGGCCTCGTGCGTAAAGACAAGCACGCCATAATTTCTCGTCAGAAGTCGTAAGATGTGGTACCAAGTGAAAGAGCCTCGGATGTGACATACATGCACATATGTCACATCCGAGGTTCTGAGGTTTGATGGTGCAGATTGTGGTTTATCACGAGAAAGACCTAATTTCTTGCAAGAAGAGGGTTAGATTGGGTCTATCACAAAAGAGACTACCACGGATAGTACTCAAACGTACAGCCCGTGGTAGTCTACTTTTATGGATAGGTCGAAGATGACCCCTTGTCACAAGAAATTACCAGGCGAACAGAGGATACTCCGCCATCATAGCATTAACATCCTTGCGAACTGCTGCGATGTTTGCCTCGTTCTCGGGATCAGAGAGTACACGGTCGATAAGCTCGGCGATGTAATCCATCTTATCCTCCTTCACACCACGTGTGGTGATGGCAGGCGTACCAAAGCGCAAGCCCGATGTAGTGAAGGGGGTACGAGAGTCGAAGGGAACCATATTCTTGTTTGTAGTGATGTCGGCAGCTACCAAGCACTTCTCTGCAAGTTTACCGGTAAGCTCGGGGAACTTAGTGCGGAGGTCAACAAGCATGAGGTGGTTGTCGGTGCCACCCGATACGATCTTGTAACCACGCTTTGTGAGTGCCTCAGCCAAAGCCTTAGAGTTCTTAACTACCTGCTGCTGATACTCCTTATACTCGGGAGTGAGAGCCTCGCCGAAGGCTACAGCCTTAGCTGCGATAACGTGCTCGAGTGGACCACCCTGGATGCCAGGGAATACAGCTGAATTAAGAATCTGCGACATCTTCTTAACCACGCCCTTAGGAGTAGTGTAGCCCCATGGGTTATCGAAGTCCTCGCCCATAAGGATAATACCGCCACGAGGACCACGGAGAGTCTTGTGTGTTGTAGATGTCACGATGTGAGCATACTTTACGGGGTTATCCAAGAGGCCAGCAGCAATAAGACCTGCGGTATGAGCCATATCAACGAGAAGAAGTGCGCCTACCTTATCAGCGATCTCACGCATACGCTTGTAGTCCCACTCACGAGAGAATGCCGAAGCACCACCCACAATAAGCTTGGGCTTGTGCTCCATTGCCAATGCCTCCATCTCGTCGTAGTCGATGTTACCAGTCTCCTCCTTGAGCTTGTAGCCCACGGCCTTGAAGTACATACCCGACATGTTCACTGGCGAACCGTGTGAGAGGTGACCACCGTGCGAGAGGTCGAGGCCCATGAATGTATCGCCGGGCTTGAGACAAGCGAAGAATACCGCCATGTTTGCCTGTGCGCCAGAGTGGGGCTGCACGTTGGCATAAGCGGCACCATAGAGCTTGCAGATGCGCTCAATGGCGAGGTTCTCGATCTTGTCGACCACCTCACAACCGCCATAGTAGCGTGCTGCGGGATAACCCTCGGCATACTTGTTTGTACATACAGAGCCCATAGCAGCCATAACCTGGTCGCTAACGAAATTCTCCGATGCGATAAGTTCGATACCCTTCATCTGACGTGAACGCTCCTCGGCGATCAGGTCAAAAATCTGTAAGTCTTTGTTCATTTCAGTTTTATAGTAAGGTTAAAAATAATCATTTCCAACTAACAAAGGTAGTAACTTAATTTTGAAAATCAAAACGTCGAGCATAAAATCGCACCCGATAAATGATATTTTTCACCTTTTGAGGTACTGATAAAGGGGCTATACGCCTGACTAACGCTCCGAGGGTGGTCGCGCACCGCATCTACCATGGACTCGACCATAACTCGCGTGATCAACCACAAGAAATGGGCTGCCCGACACTATCGGACAGCCCAAACATCATATTTTTCGAGCTATGTTCTACTCCACCACCTCGCCATGCTCGCGGGCATAGGCGTAGTCCTCGTCGGTGAAGGTGTAGGTAAAACACCATGATCTTTTACCCATTCTCGTTGGGGTATAGTTATCCAAATCTAAGATATCATGATGATCCATCAAGTCGCTATTAAAACTTACAACATACTCTTCAGCAAATATTATCTCACCATATCCTGGAATAATCCTATCAAGAAATTGTTGTATATCTTCATGATCATAATTCATTTTTTTATGAGCTGTATTGGCATACGCATAACCATAATCGAATATATCACCTGGAGCAATAATAAAACTTTCTGGAGAATCGTTATCCAGAGTTCTATCATCAAGATTGATTAGCTCAATATAGTGACTGCTCTTATTCTCGTAGCATACTTTAACAGAGAAAATCATATCGTGATTTATGAGATTTAACTCCATACCATCACACGATACAACCAGACAAGCTAATACAAATAAATACTTCTTCATATAAGTAATTTTAGCATTGTATATATACTATAATTTATCTATGTTTTACATGAATTGTGTTATAAATAATGTAAATTTAATACATTAATTATATTTTTCCAACCTTTCATAAAGTTCAAAAAGGCTATGAATGGATGACATAGACAAATTATACCTCTCATTCTCGTAGTCCGAGTTTAAATAATAATAACTTATTAGTTTTTACGACGATATACCTCTCTTTCATTTCTATCATTATCGTAGTCGAGGATAAGGTATTGGCCATTGAATCCTACAACCTTAGCTGTTGCCAGTGTGCCCAATGTGAGCTGCTGTGTGTCGGTGTCGTACGACCAATCAATAGCGATATCCGTAGGCTCTACCCCAGGAGTTTCATACTCGCAATAGTATCGTCCCGTGCCATCGTCATTGATTGTGTATGTGCCATAGGCACCGCCCTCCTCATTGCAAACGCCAAACACAAGACCTGGGGCCACGACATTCTGCATATTGTCGTCGTACTCCACACGAGAGTTCAAGCTCCACACGCCAGCTACCGAACTTGGTGTCAACGCAACGCTATTCTCAGCACAGTCGCCACACAAAGCATCAATACGGAGTGTTGCCTCGCGGCATATCAATTCTGCGTAATATACGCTCTTGTATATCTCGCGGAGGTTGTCGCCCTCAAGCTCATAGTCGACAATTAGCACTCCACCACCGAGTGCTGCAAGGTTGGCCGTCGTAGCAACACCGCCACACTCCATCATAAGACTCATCGTGCGAGCATCATACTGCCAGCTACCCTCCTGCTCGCAAATGGCACTATTTTCATCGAGGTTTAGCCTGCCAAATCTCAGATTCTGTCCGAAAGCTAACACATCCTCGCTATTGCCATTCCATAGTGCTGTACCAAAGTCCGTATCAATAGCTGTAATATCCTTGTACTCGGCATCATACTTAAATCGTGCATCGAGTTGCCAATATCCCTCTATCAGTGTTGGGACATTAGTGATATCATACTCCCAGTACTGCTCGATAAGAGCTGCAACTTGAGCTGTTTGTGTGGGGTATTGTGGTTGGTTGGGAACTGGATTATTGCCACCATTCTCTTGTGCAGGCTTATCGCACGCCACCATTGCTACCAGTGAGCATAGCGCAAATAAAACTTTCATTCTCATATACTTGAATTTTTCGATATTAACTATTAGCAAATAAAATTAATTTAGTCGAGAAAATACAAATAATATTGTGCAAATGTAATATAACACAAACAACTATTTCTATTCCACCACCTCGCCATGCTCGCGGGCGTAGGCGTAATCCTCATCGGTGAAGGTGTAGGTAAAATACCAGAATCTATCACCACTCCTCTTTGGGATATAGTTCTCAAGTATACACAATTTGTTATTTGTATCGTCTTGCGAATATTTAATGGCATATTGACCATCGAATACAATGGTTACATTTCGTGGTAGAAGATATTTTGCGTCATATATTATCTCCCTATGATCAGCATCATACTTTCCATCTCCACTTGTCATATGCGAACTCGAATCATAGTGTATAATTTCACCTGGGAATATCTCTATACCTGCAGCATGCTCCTCGGGAGCATATGAATCAAAATCGGTCATTAGAATATGGTGCGAGCTATTGTTGCAATACTTTATAGCAGCTCCTGCCGACAAGTCGCGATCGCATGATACAAAGAGCAGAACAATGTAGAAAGGAATTAACTTAATAATCGTTTTCATGGGACTTAATTTAATACTATTAATTTCATATAACACCAAATAAATACTTCTTCATATACGTAATTTTAGCATTGTATATATACTATAATTAATACTTGAATTTTTCGATATTAACTATTAGCAAATAAAATTAATTTAGCCAAGAAAATACAAATAATATTGTGCAAATGTAATATAACACAAACAACTATTTCTATTCCACCACCTCGCCATACTCGCGGGCGTAGGCGTAATCCTCGTCGGTGAAGGTGTAGGTGTATACCCAGTCATCACTAAATGCATTGTACTCAATCTGATACGATGAAGTATCGCTCAATTCATATACCTCACCACTAAGTACATAATTGGGGGCAAAAGTGACTTTAGATATTATAGGAAGGGCGCATATACCAGCATAAAAATCCAACTCACGATCTTGTAGAATATCAGACTCATCCAACGGTAAGGGAACTCTAACATAAGCGCCTCCCAACATTATACTTTCACCAGGTGATATTATAGCAACACCATGATCAAGATCCAAACCGAGTTCCCAATGATTATTAGCCACAAATTCAATCGTAATGGGAGAGTAAGTCTCATTGCAATATTCAACCACGACACTATATGCAGGTTTCACGTAAACTGTATATTCACTACATGAGGTCAGAAATAGCAATGTTATACCACATAAAACAACTAAAAATCTTCTCATAATTATTAAAGGTTATATTTATATTTGGTGATCAACTTATCAAAAAGTTAGCATCATTTTCACAAAACAAAATATATAATAGCTTATAATGTTTGATTATATTTTACCTAAGGCATAGGAGTAACGACAAAATTATTTAACCAAGTATATGGTTTAAAGAAGTTAGACATAGTTATTGCATTAAGATTATATACCTCATTTTCTTCAGCAGTATTTGATAAACGAAATGCTAACAATTTATTTTTTATTTGTAACAAATTTGCAGATTCAAAAACAAAATCTTCCATAATATCAGCAGGGATATTACTTATATCATCATCAGATAAATATACCTCGACCGACTCATTATAATCCGGCTCAAGTCTATACATATCAAGTTGGTTATTCGAGTCATACAAATCAATAAATATCGGCAAATAATAGTTACTCTCTCTTATTGCATAATATTGTCTATTAATGTCATCTGGCTCATCCCATAAATAAATAATATTTGACGTATCATTCTCTAAAGTATACTGTTGCTGGAATCCACGAGAAAATCCCATATCTTGATATTCTTTTAGAGTTAAGTAGTACTCAACAAAATCTGCCCAACTCTCCTTTAGATTCCGATCAGCATCTTCATAAGCATTATGATCTATAGAGCAATGTGCCGAGTGACCAAGTTCGTGAAATAGCACTCCAATAATCTCATGAACCTTCATAGCTGTATGATTTACATCTCTAAATATCCAAATATCGCTCTGCACATTGATATCACACCGCCTATTGTAGTATATGCCTCCTGACATATAATTATCCTCATTTTCCCCATGAAAATATGATATCTTTAAATGCTCAACTGGGCGAGACAAACCGTAGGTATTACCATTAAACATACGATACACAGCGCGATGCATCGCCGCATATCTTACCGATTTGTAGGTATCATTAGCAATTTCGAGATTCCATGCCCCCTTCTGCTCTGGACCACGATAGTGTGCCTGACCCACATATCCATCACGGAGATCCCAATCAGAACCTTCCCAAACAATTGAGTATTTGACCTTCTTCTTAAAGCCTTTATCAAACTGGAAATAGCCGTCTGCATCAGTGTATGTATTTCGCGTAGTAAACCAACGTCTGACTCGAACCTTTACACCCTGCAACGGCACTTGTCCATCTACAATGTCATCATAGGCTGTGATGCGACCTGACGGATACCACTTATCGTTTGAGCCCATCGTACCGTTGCCATCTATCTCCTCATCCTCAAGGTTGCCAGTAAGTCTCATCGACTCATTTACAAGTAGCTCAATTGCCTCCTCATAGGACAATGTACCCGAGCGTGTGGCACAAGCAGATATATCTATGTCAAGATCTTCATCGGGGATATACAGTCGCTCCAAGACTTCAAAGTCTACATTCTCAGGTCGAGCAATAGTATTCCAAGCCAATGAATCAATAGACATATACTGATATGTGGGAACTGTATCGGGAAGCGAAGGATCGTGATATGATACTCGGCCAGACACCTCATAGTCCAACGGGTACTCATATATGTCATAGTCGAGGTAACGTTGCTTAAGAAGTTGTAGCTCCTCTTCATTGTCAGGTTTAAACTTTACGTAGAAATGTGTTGTAGTGATATCATCCTCTTCAAGTCCCACATCCTCAAATACATCACTCATGCCATCGTATGCAAGTCGCATATTAACAACTGAGTAAGGATTTTCAAGTTTTCTAACAAGTGCCATATCGTCTACAACTGATACAATTGGGCCAGTAGGAATAATATGCTCTATGGAATCGAGTGGCAGTAATGTTAGAGCACTCTGCTCTCGGAACTCTATGCCATCATCTTTTTGGCACGATACGGTTGCAAACGTAGCAAACATGATTACGACTGCAACAACAGAAAGGAATAATTTTCTCATAGTTGTTTAATTTATTTTAAATGATTTGATGTACAAAAGTAATAATAAAAGTGTATACAAGACATAATTTATAGGCATAATAATCTATCAATAGCATTACATAATTCGCTGTAAATCAAGAAAATAAAAAAGTGGATAGACAAAAAAATCTATCCACCGTAGCTGTCAATATGTAAATACCTGATAATCAGCAAGTAACAGGTTTTACACGCTAACTACTCACGAAACACGCTGATTTTAAAGATGTTATGACAATGGAGATAAAAATTCCTCTTTGTACATAGAATTATTTTTATTAATCCTCTGCTTAAGTCGCGACTTTCTATTATAAACAACGTCTATATTTTCGCCAATAAAAATGCTAATTGCTCGCGACGAAAAACCTGCAACCATATATATATACAGGGTGTAATCCGAATCTTTGATATCTGGAAATTCGTTCTTGAATCGGACTAAAAGATTATCCTTATAGATATTTATAAAACTCTCAAGCTCCTTAATCATATTTTTATCCGAGCCCAAGCCATTAACAAGTTTCATCACCTCTGTATATATCTTTTGCTTCTCATTCGCAGTGCCCTGATATTCATAGTATGCGCTACTTAGTTTGTCGATCGTAGCAAATCGCTGTTCAAATAGGCTATTGATAGCCTCATATAATTTTAAGTTTTCAGCTGTTTTTCTCTCTATCTCTTTGTCATAGCTATTCCGCAATGAGAGTGTCTCATCCTCTTTTGTTTGTAAGACATAACAAAGATTTGCTGCCAGGATAATGTCATTTTCAATCTCCTGCTTTTGTGATTTTATACGCTGATACGCAATGATAGATACAAGTATAATAATAGACACAAGAACCACCACCACGATTGTTCTAATTGTTCTTCCGAATAGCATATTCTTCTCATATACCGTGTGCTCACAGTCGCGATAATTTGTTACCGTCTCAATTACATTCTTGTTTACTACATGATCCTGATAATGATGCTCGTGTACAACTAACGACGAATAGGGGCACTCGCTTAGCATACTCTCAGCAATGGTCAACCTCTGCTTAACCTCTGCCGAGGTGCAGGAGTGGAGGAGCAAGAGTAGCACGACCGAAAAAATATATAATAATCGCCTCATCTTTTCATTGGTTAGATGGACACATGCCTAATGTCTCGCACAAAGTTAGACAAAATTTCACAAAACATCATATTGTCAAGCGCAAAAATCATAAAAACGGTGATTGTTTAGCGGCAATTTGATTGCTCACGCGGCGGCATGGCAAGGCTATTGCTTGAGCGTCGAGAAAACGACATAAGCTATGAAGATAAACACCGGAAAGGGCTCTATGCCACTTGTGGCACTTGTGGCTATATGGTCGGTATCGGCCATAGTATCGCTCCCAGGGTTGGCCATATCGCCGATACTTGCGAAACTCGACTCCATATTCCCGCACGCCAGCGAGCTCGAGGTCGAGATGCTCGAATCGCTGCCGTCGCTGATGATCATACCATTCATGCTACTCGCGGGACGGTGGTCTGTGCGCGGCAACAAACTGCAACTGCTCGTCATCGGCACGGCGATATTCCTACTCAGCGGCATGGGGTCGCTACTTTCACGTAGCCTCGTGGAGCTCATCATCTTAGGCGCGATAATGGGTATCGGTGCAGGCTTTGTGCCGAAAATCCTTGACACAAAAATTTATGACGAAATAATAACCGTTTCAACTGAAGATGCATATGCTTCATCAAAGAAAACGGTTAAGACGGAAGGTATTCTTGTGGGCATAAGCTCGGGTGCTGCTCTTCACGCGGCAACGGTTATCGCTTCAAGACCCGAAAACGCAGGCAAAAGAATAGTTGTTCTTCTGCCTGACGGCGGCGAAAGATATCTTTCAACCCCGATGTTTGAATAATCCGTATTACGGCAGACGAATTTACGCAGATATAATAAAAATATAATCGGGTGTGGGCGTAGCCCACCCTGAATTCTTCACTTTTCATTATTAATTATTCATTAATAAAGAGGTGCAATATGTCACAGACCTCAAACTTAAAAACAAACCCCGACGCCTGTCCGCTTGCCAAAAAATGCGGCGGCTGTCAGCTTCAGAATATGACCTATGACCGTCAGCTCAAATGGAAGCAGGCACGGTGTGAAATTCTGCTTAAAAGATTCGGCAAGGTTTCAAAAATCATCGGTATGGACGAGCCTTATCATTACCGCAACAAGGTGCAGGCGGCTTTCGGCAGAACAAAAAGCGGCAAAATCATCTCGGGTGTCTATCAGTCGGGCAGCCACAGAATTGTTTCTGTTGATTCGTGCATGACTGAGGATGAAATTGCAGATAAAATCATAGTCGATATCCGCAATATGATTCCCAAATTCAAAATCCGGACTTACGACGAGGATAAGGGTACGGGATTTTTGCGGCACGTGCTTGTAAAAAGAGGTTTCACAAGCGGTGAGGTTATGG
>CALBKP010000094.1 GCA_937895825.1 uncultured Alistipes sp.
TCGTAACCTGCGTTATAAGTATAGTTAGCCATATTAGCACGAAGGTCCTTGATGTACTCCTTCTCGAAAGTGAGCGTCTTGTCCTCAACCTCAGCACCGATAGCGCCAGTTACGGCGTTGAATGTTGCGGGGTGAACAGCGTCGTAAGTAACCTTCACAAACTTAGGATCAACGTTGAGGTTGAGCTCAGCAAGGTCGGTAGCGATAACGCGGAGCTTACCGTAAGGACGCTTAAGGATGATATCCTGCTGCTGTGATGTCTCGATGTAGATATCCTTAGCTGCGAAGTAAGCATCCGAGCACTCTTCGTTGATGCCATCCTCCTTGATTGTAATGTCGCCAAGGTTATCACCAATAACGTGGTGCAAACCGAGCTCACGCTGCTTCTCAATGTTTGAATCTTCAGTAGCACCCTGTTCTACGAAGTCAGCGAATACCACAAAGCGGTAGTCGCGGTTGGGGATAAGGCGAAGGTCGAATACGATAGGCTCGTACTTGTCAACGATCTTAACCATACGCTTCTTCACGGGAGCAACATTATCGTAGCTGTTTGTAGCATCAGCATCGTACACCTCCAAGCTATAACGGAGGTCTACCTGTGTCCAATCTACACGGTACTGGTCTACGCCATTACCGGCCTGAAGATAGTCGATAGCACCGTAAGCACTATCATAAGCAGCGATACCGTCATCCTCGCCCTTGTCACCAGCACGTGTTACAAGCTCGGGAGCTCCCACTGCAAGGCGGAAATTGACCTCGTCGTTAGTGCCAACATTGACACTCTCGAAGTCCTTCTGGCATGATGCTAAACCAAGCACCAAAGCCGCCAAAGCAAAAAATCTCGTTTTCATCTGTTTTTGAAATTATTAATAATTATTTATACCTTTTTAGCGCTTAAAAAAACTCTAATCTATCGCCATAAACATTTGACACTCAGCATGGCAAATAACAACTTCGATCAACATGTTTATTTTCGGCGACATACCGCCATGGCCATCAAAAAGTAGGCCATTTTGCACACGGAGCTAATATGCTACAAAAATAACACAAAAACCGCAAATTTGCAAATGAAACCTGCATTTTTCATGCAAAAAGTTGTGTCAAAAGTTACGCTTTCGCCCACAAAACAATTAAAAGTCTAAAATTATAGTGCAATAATTTGTTGTTTGAGAAAAAAGTCGTACCTTAGCACTATTGTTTACGGCAATAGAATTTGAATCTTAAAACCAAATAAACATAAACAAACAAACTATGACTACTAAGTACTCTGGTAAGACTCGCGTCGAGAGCGATCTTCTCGGTGAGATGGAGGTACCTGTTGAGGCCCTCTATGGTGTGCAGACATTGCGCGGTATTATTAACTTCCCCATCAGCCGTTTCCACCTCTCAGACTATCCATTGTTCATCAACGGCCTTGCTATGACTAAGCTCGGCGCTGCTGAGGCTAACCACCAGCTCGGTCTGCTTACCGACGCTCAGTTCGACGGCATCTCTAAGGCTTGCCTCGAGATCATGGAGGGTAAGCACCACGACCAGTTCCCCTGCGACATGATTCAGGGTGGTGCCGGTACGACTACCAACATGAACGCTAACGAGGTTATCGCCAACCGTGCTCTCCAGATCATGGGTCACGAGGCTGGTGAGTATCAGTACTGCTCGCCCAACGACCACGTAAACTGCTCACAGTCAACAAACGACGCTTACCCTTGCGGTATCCACCTCGGTCTCTACGCAACACACAAGGTGTTCATGCAGCACTACGAGGCTCTTATCGAGTCGTTTGCTAAGAAGGCTAAGGAGTTCGCTCACATCCTCAAGATGGGTCGTACGCAGCTCGAAGATGCCGTACCTATGACTCTCGGTCAGACATTCGGTGCCTTTGCTCAGATCCTCCGCGAGGAGAAGAAGAACCTTGAGTTCGCTGCCGAGGAGTTCCTCACAGTTAACATGGGTGCTACGGCTATCGGCACTGGTATCTGCTCTGAGCCCGAGTACTCGGAGAAGTGCATCGCAGCTCTTCGCAACATCACTGGCTGGGATATCAAGCTTGCTGAGGATCTCGTAGCTGCAACATCTGACACAACCTGCATGGTGGGCTATTCATCAGCTCTCCGCCGCGTGGCTGTTAAGCTCAACAAGATCTGTAACGACCTCCGCCTCCTCGGCTCAGGCCCTCGTTGCGGTCTCCACGAGTTAGATCTCCCCGCACGTCAGCCAGGCTCGTCAATCATGCCCGGTAAGGTTAACCCCGTTATCCCCGAGGTTATGAACCAGATCTGCTACAAGGTTATCGGTAACGACGCATGCGTTGCTATGTGTGCTCAGGAGGCTCAGATGGAGCTTAACGCCATGGAGCCCACAATGGCACAGTGCTGCTTCGAGTCTGCCGAGATCATGATGAACGGTTTCGACACCCTGCGCGTGAACTGCGTTGATGGCATCGTAGCTAACGAGGAGCAGTGCCGCAAGTATGTGCAGGATAGCTTCGGTATCGTAACAGCTCTTAACCCCGTTATCGGTTATAAGAACTCTACAAAGATTGCTAAGAAGGCTATGGCCACTGGTGGTCGTGTTTACGACATCGTTCTCGAGGAGGGTATTCTCACCAAGGAGGAGCTCGACACTATCCTCTTGCCCGAGAATATGATTAAGCCTGTGAAGCTTGATATCAAGCCACGCCGATAATTTTCGATTATAAGGCCGTATCTGCGGCATATACCTAAAAAAGAGTCCTCGGGCGGTACATCAGTGTACTGCCCGAGGACTACTCCTTTTAATAGGGACCAACTCTGCCCCTCCCAATTGTCGTTACATCATCGCTACAAGCTCATCGTTCGTGTAGGCATCGGCACCATAGCAGGTCTTGAGGTATGCCAAGCCACCGAGGTAGTCCTCCTCAGTGAACGAGTCGGTAGCCTCCTTAGCCACAACAACGTCGTAGCCCAACGAGAAGGCATCGGCCGAGGTGTGGCGTACGCACATGTGAGTATGCAATCCAGTCATCACAACCGTCTGAACGCCAAGCTCCTTAAGAAGAATATCGAGGTCGGTCTGGAAGAAGCCGCTATAACGACGCTTCGGAACAACATAGTCACCCTCCGAAAGCTTAAGCTCGGGAATCACCTCAGCACCAGGCGTACCAGCAATTGCATGGTCACCCCAGATGGCAAGCTCACGGTCGATGTTACGGAGATGAGCATCGTTCGAGAAGATTACGGGCACACCCTTCTCACGTGCCGCCTCCAACAGACGCGCAGTAGCAGGCACAATAGCCTTACCACGATCACATGTCAAAGCACCATAAACAAAGTCATTCAGCATATCAACTACGATGATTGCTGGCTTAACTAACTTCTCCATAAATAATGTAGTGTTGTTTAAACGTTAATAATTAGTAGGTAAAAACTAATTTAAAGTTATGCACTAATTTTTAGATATCCAAATTTTTAGACCAATAGAGCACTATTTTACACATATAGAGCATTTTAACCAACCGATAGCTTGCGCCTATCTACAGATAAGAATTTCCGATTTGATAGAGTCGAAAATTGCATTATCTTTGCCAGCGAAAAAGATAAACAAAACGACTAAAAAAGATATACCGATGAATACTTCAAATTTCGCACAGAGGAGCGTAGGCTCTATCGTTAACGACAACTTTGCCACGGCGCGCATATTCAAATATTTCGGCATTGATTTTTGCTGCGGCGGCAGCATATCGCTCGCCGAAGCATGCCGCATGGCGGGTGTCGACGTAGAGAGCGTTGTAGCAGCCATCAACGAGGGCATCGCCGAGGGTGACACGGCCATACCCTTTGCCCAGTGGCCCACCGACCTACTTATCGACTATGTACTTAAGATTCACCACCGCAACATACGCTCCAAGGGCCCCGCTCTGCTTGCCGACATCGAGAAGGTCGCCGCCGTTCATGGCGATCGTCACCCAGAGCTTGGCCAGCTCACCGACCTCTTCCGCATGTCGCTCGACGACCTGGAAAATCACCTTCAGAAGGAGGAGCAGGTGCTTTTCCCCTACTGCTACTCGCTCTTTGAGGCAGCTGAGCGTGGCCAGCATAGCGAGCAGATGCACTGCGGCACAGTAGCAAACCCCATACGCGTCATGCTACGCGAACATAACGACGAGGGTACACGCTACAAGTATATTCGTAATCTAATGAATGATTTCCGCACACCAGAGGATGCCTGCGCCAGCTACCGACTTATGCTTGCCGACCTCGAGGCATTTATGGATGGCCTCTTTGAGCACATACACATCGAGAACAATATCCTCTTCCCACGCTTCGTGGAGCTGGAGGCCAAATGTGTGCGAGGCTAATACCCCACTACAACTTATGGTTGTCGCTATCGCCTACGACAAATAGATGTTCCTCACCATCAACATTTACAGCGAGGGTGAAACTCTGGGCGATAGCGGCAATCTCGGCACTATCACCATCGAACATAATGCATACACTCTCACCCGTCTCCACGTCGGTAACGATTACCTCGGCCGATAACACTGGCTCGGCAAGCTTAATCGCAATCATATCGCCCGTCTTCCACTCAACATCAATCGCGATGCGAGGACGGGGTAACTTCGTTGTGGGCACTATCGGGCGACGCTTGATGGGCACCGTGGGCTTTCCTGGCGGTACGTCGGGATTTTGAAGAGCATCATTAACATCTAATGCAAACGACTCACATCCCCACAACAGAGATGCAACAGCCATAGCAGCACATACTAATACAAAGTATCTCTTTAGAACAAGATATTGCTTCATTGTCACTATTTTTCCGAGAGAGCCTCGATAAGCACCTCCGTACCTTCAGCCCCCGAGTTTTTAATCTTCTGCTTAATGTTATATCGTATCTTCGACACCGCCACAGGGTCGCTGTCTATAAAGATAGAGATTGCACGGTTCGAAAATCCCGCAAATAGGTACAACGCCACACGTCGGTCGCGTTCGTTAAGTCTCGGTAGCACCTCGTCGAGCTTACGTAGCAAGCCACCACGATACTTGTTTATAGCCTCCTCCAACTCCGCCACACGCGCCGAGTCGCTCTTTATTGCATCTATCGTCTGTGCCAACTTATTAAAGACCATACTCTTATGGCGCGACGAGCCGCTATGTTCGTAGTATGTCTCACATAGGTCATTGAGCTCCACAAACCTATCTCGATAGAGCGCACCCACGCTCTGCGCCATCTCCTCAGGCAGCGTACGAAGCGTGAGTTGCAGCTCGCTCACCATCTCAACATACTGCGCTATCTCGCGATTCTTGCGCCTGATACGATACCATGCAAAGAGCACAATAGCCACAATCGCAATCGCCACACATACAAATATCACAGCATTACGTTCAGCCACGAGCTCACGCTCCCTGCGCTCCGCCTTAAGGTTGTGCTGCAACATCTCTACCTCGACGTTCAACACAGGCTGCTTCAGCACCTCGAGCATAAGTCTATCCTGGGCGTGCTTGCTTCTCTCCTGCCAGTTGAGCGCCTGCTCCGTATCCCCCGCGTTGCGGTAGATGATATAGCGGGCATATTCGACATCAGCCCACTCGTTATCCTCCATCGTTTCGGCCTCCGCAACGATGCGTAGCGCATCATCCACACGGCCATCTTTCGACATGACCATAGCCAACACAGCATGGTAGTGTGCATCGCCAAAAAGCAGAACGTCGTACTCCGCAAAGCTATCCAAATAACGACGGCACGCCTCGTAATCATCCCTATATATCGAGAGGTCGAGCAACTCGTGCAGCACGCCACACATGAACTCCCAATTCTCAGCCGTCGTAGCATATTCCAACGCCTCGCCAAGCACCTCTTCAGCGCGGTCGAATTCCCTGAGCTGGATAAGCATACCACCCATATCGTAGCTCACACTCGCACTATGATACTCTAAGCCCTCGCACTCGAAACATACCTTAGCCTTCGAATACTCATCCAAGGCATTTGCGAATAGGCATCCTTCGCTATAAATATCGGCTTTCGTGCGGTACAATAGCCCCTTAAGGCGCATATCGTCAACCTCCGCAATTGACTCCTCAGCCTCGAGCAGCGCAACCATAGCCTCCGCCAAGCGGCCATTACTCTTAGCCACAAACGAGCACTGCAAAAGGGCGCGCACACGCTCAGCATGGCCGTCACTTTCCAAGTAGTACTCCATCATCGGCTTCGCCAACGAATCTGCCGTGATATCCATGAAGTTGTAGTAATAAACCTCGCTACGTACAAGGGCATAGTGGGCACGTTCACGCTTAGAGCTAAAGTCCTCAAGTGACACCCCACGGAGGAGTTCCATTGCCTCCTCTGGACTATCAATTCTTAAACTCTCAGCCCTCGCAACACGCTCCTTAGCATCACGCTCCGACCCGCAGCCAACACCTAAAAGTATGGCCACAAGCAACGCCAAGCACGATAAAACACGATAGCACCTGTTAAAACAACATATCATAGATATAATAGAAACGATTGATTCTGCAAATATAGTATTTTTGACGTAATAAAGCAAATTTCAATATGGCCTGTGTTGGGAGTTGATGGGTTATACGAGTTATATAAGTTCTGTGGATTATATGAGTCAAATGAGTTAGATGAGTAATGTAAATCCGAGTATCATATTAGGCTCTTGTCGCCAGACATACTTAATCCATATGCCACATCTAACCCACTTAACCCATTCGACCCATCTAACCCATGTATCGCCCACTTTTTTTTTAGAAATTATTTAAATTTTAGAGATAATTTTCAAAATATTTTATTATCTTTGTACTACCAATTTAATGTTTGCAATAGAAAATGACATCACTGGCAAAGTTTTTTAATATCGATGCCAACGAAAATCTCAAGGGCATCACACACAAGAATAACATCATCAAGCGCAATATCATAGCATATATGGCGCTTAACGGAGAGTGTACACTCTCGGAGCTCACACGCGAGCTACACATCAGCGTACCAACGATGACAAAGCTCGTGCAGGAGCTCGTTGACGACCATATCGTCATCGACCTCGGCAAGGTGGAGACCCCTGGAGGCCGCCGCCCTAACGTCTTTGGCCTCGCCAACTCGGCGATATACTTCGCAGGCATCAACGTCGGCCGTGACCACATGACCTACGTAGTCACCGACCTTCAGAACAACATCATTAGCGAGCGCACCGACAACACCTTCGAGCTTGTTGACCGTCCACAGTGTCTGGAGCGCATCTGCCAGAACATAGAAACCTTCGTTGCTGACTGCGGCATCGACCGCGAGAAGATTCTCGGCGTAGGTGTCTCAATGGTAGGTCGAGTAAACCCCGAAACTGGCCGCTCGTACAAGTATTTCACATCGAGTGAGGAGTCGCTGACCGACATCATATCGTCGCGCATCGGTATCCGCGTAATGCTCGAGAACGACACCCGCGCACGCTGCTATGCTGAGTACACCACCGGCAAGTCGAAGAACGAGAGCAACGTACTCTACCTCCACATGGGTCGAGGCGTGGCTATCGGCATCGTCATCGACGGTAAGCTCTACTACGGCAAGAACGGCTTTGCTGGCGAGTTCGGCCATATCCCATTCTTCGACAACGAGATCATCTGCGCCTGTGGCAAGAAGGGCTGTTTGGAGACCGAAGTTTCGGGTATCGCCATCGAGGACAAGATCGTGCAACTCATCAAGAATGGCGTGAACACACACCTACGCGATATGTATGACCGCGGCGAGAGCATACATATCAACGACATCATTGCTGCGGCACGCAACGACGACAACCTCGCCATCGAGCTTATCGAGGAGGCCGGCGAGAAGGTGGGCAAGGCTGTAGCCTTCCTGATCAACACGTTCAACCCCGAAACTGTTATCGTAGGTGGCAACCTCGCGCAAGCGGGCGAGTATCTGATGCTTCCGCTGAAGTCATCAACAAACAAATACTCGCTCAACCTCGTCTACAAGGATACCAAGTTCCGCGTGTCTAAGATGAGCGATAGCGCCAATGCCTGGGGTGTAGCAATGCTTATCCGTAACAAGGTCATCGGTTTGTAAGCCATACCTATATTATATATAATATGTTCGAACTTCGTAGCGAAATATGCCGTCTCCGCGCCCTTGAGCCAAGCGACTTAGAGCTTATCTACATTTGGGAGAACGACCCCGAGATATGGCGCGTGAGTGGCACCATCGCCCCCGTCTCGCGT
Organism: uncultured Alistipes sp.; assembly: GCA_937895825.1. Classification (GTDB taxonomy): domain Bacteria; phylum Bacteroidota; class Bacteroidia; order Bacteroidales; family Rikenellaceae; genus Alistipes. The sequence continues at coordinate 8,190 of CALBKP010000094.1, forward strand.
GAGCGTCTCGCACGCTTTATCGAGGAGCAGAACTATGACCTCTACACTACACGCCAGATGCGCTTAGTCATTGAGCGCCATGATGTAGCCATTGGTACGCTCGATATAATAGACTTCGACCCGCACCACCGCCGCTTCGGCATCGGTATACTCATTTACGACAACTCAGACCGTCAGCAGGGTTATGCCAGCAGTGCCATTGAACTGATAAAGAGCTACGCACGCGATACGCTCGGTCTACGCCAGATATGGGCAACCATCGCAGCAGATAACGTACCAAGTATCGCACTCTTCGAGAGCCGAGGTTTTGAACAATGCGGTCGTCGCAAAGGGTGGCTACGTCGAGGCTCGGATTATATCGACGAACTGGAATATCAGCTATTCTTGTAGATCCGCATACGTAGAATAAGTGCGTGAGCCCATCATGAGGCTCACGCTCTCATTTTGCAGTTTAAGAAATTATACGTAAATTTGCGCACATTTGAATAGAGTTTAACCCGTAAGACCAAATTGTCTTACACAATATTTAAGATAATGAAACACGCATACGTATTCCCCGGCCAAGGATCGCAGGCCGTAGGTATGGGCAAGGATATCTATGACAACGTGCCCGAAGCCAAAGAGTTATTCGAAAAGGCTAACGAGATCCTCGGTTTCCGTATCACAGATATTATGTTTGCTGGCACCCCCGAGGAACTCAAGCAGACAAAGGTCACACAGCCTGCCGTATTTCTCCATTCGGTAATCCTTGCTAAGGCTCTCGGTGTTAAGCCTGACGGCGTTGCAGGACACTCACTCGGTGAGTTCTCGGCGTTGGTCGTTGCTGGCGCCCTCTCGTTTGAGGACGGATTGAAGCTCGTATCTAAGCGCGCTATGGCTATGCAGAAGTGCTGCGAGCAGCAGCCTGGAGGAATGGCTGCCGTTCTCGGTCTCGACGACAAGACCGTAGAGGAGGTTTGCGCGTCGGTTGACGGTGTTGTTGTAGGTGCTAACTACAACTGCCCAGGTCAGCTCGTTATCTCGGGTGCTGATGCTGCCGTTGACGAGGCCTGTGCAAAGCTTAAGGAGGCAGGCGCACGCCGCGCTTTGCGTCTTCCCGTAGGTGGAGCCTTCCACTCGCCACTAATGGAGCCTGCACGTCAGGAGCTTGAGGCAGCTATTGCCGAGGCTGAGTTTATGACTCCATCGTGTCCAGTATATCAGAATGTTGATGCACAGCCATATGCCGACGCTGAGTCTATTAAAAAGAACCTTATCGCACAGCTAACAGCCCCCGTGCGCTGGACTCAGATCGTTGAGAAGATGATTGCCGACGAGTTCACCTCATTCACCGAGCTCGGCCCAGGCAACGTACTCCAGGGACTTGTATCGAAGGTTAGCCGCGAGGTTAGCGCCGAGTCAAAGGCTACGCTATAACAAAAAGCCACGTTTTAAATAGGCCATATCTGTAATTTTATACGCGATATGGCCTATTTTTTGCACAACAACATAAAGATATATTTACAAAATTTCAACCAATAAAGAGCCAAATTTTTAAACAAGATAATTTGTAATAAAATTTAAATAATAAAAAAATCACAATTTTTATTGGAAATTATTTGCAGTTTAATATAATTTTTGTACCTTTGCATAACTAAGTGAAGGGAATGTGTGAGGTGTCTGCATAAATGCCTGATAACCAGCAAGGAAAAAGTCTATTAGCGCAGACCATGAAATAGTGGGTTTTGACCAAGTGCTTAGTACAATGGGATTGAAACTGATAAACATCATCAAATAACGGATGATCAAAAGAGATAAAATATCGATACTTCTTGCATCATTGTTTGCCACATTGTTGATGCCGTCTGGAGTGTATGCTCAGGATGACCGTCTCGACGATGAGTGGCAGACTGATTATCGCCATGGTATCAGCGTCGACTTCCGTGTCAATTCAACCGTGATTGACCGTAAGTACCGCAAGAACGATGGCGTGATGGATCGTATTGATTCTCTCTTTAATGCGATTACCAATGATACACTCGTAGAGGTTGTATCAATTGAATTCTGCGGTACAGCATCGCCCGAGGGTAACTCTCGCGTCAACAGCCGTCTTAGCCGTGCTCGTCTTGATGCAATGGAGAAGATGGTTCGTGGTCGCCTCGACATTTCAGAGGATATCGTTCTACGTAACGACCACTACATCGCATGGGATCACCTTATTGAGCTTGTTGAGGCCGACGAGACACTTCCTCAGAGAGAGCGTGTTCTGGAAATTCTTCGTACAAGCTATCCTGATGCTAAGGACTGGAGAGGCGTACCTATCGACGGTCGAATCCCTGAACTCAAGGCAATTGACAATGGTACAGTATGGTATCAGCTAAATAGCCGCTATTTCGTGCAGATGCGTAACGCATGGTTTATCATGACAACACATCGCCGCAAATTACTGGAGCCTGCAATCGAGGCAAAGCCGCTTGCTATGGCTGTGAATACTCCTAAGCCAGCACAGATTTATATGCCTGTATTGCCAGTTAAGGAGTTCGATACAGACATCCGCGTACCTTTGATGAGCATCAAAGCTAACGTATTGGAGGCTGCTGCACTTATTGCAAACCTCGGCTTGGAGTTCCGCATTACTCCTCGTTTGTCACTCGACGTTATTGGACATTATTCACCATACGATTACTTTAACCCGCATCGTAAGGCTCGTGTCTTCGGTATCCAGCCCGAGGTGCGTTACTGGTGGGGCGAGTCACTCGTAAAGGGTCACTTTATTGGTCTTCACGTACCAGTATCAGGTTTCAACATCCAGCTTAACGATGATTATCGTTACCAGGATCCTAACCACGCATTGTGGGGCATTGGCGTGAGCTATGGTTATGCAATGCCATTAGGCAAGCGTGAGAAGTGGGGCGTTGAGTTCACTGTCGGCTTCGGTTACATGGATGTTAAGTACGATACCTACGAGGGTGTAACCAATGGTAAGTATATCAATACACAGCGCAAGGACTACTTCGGTCCTACTCGCTTGGGTATTAACTTCTCATATCGCATTGATAGAAAGAAGAATATTGAGAAAGAGAACTTTTTAATGGGATTCTAATACATTGTTAGATAAATGATTAACAGAGTAAAACATATCGCGCTGATGATGTTGTCGTTGCTTGCACTTGCAAGTTGTGACCGCACTATCCACGAGTATCCAGGCACGGTGAACATTGAGCTCATTGTGAACTGCTCTGTTGATACTACGCACCCAGAGCACTTCGTCACCGTAGAGTGTGATGCCGAGACAGGTACATCATACGTTGTACGTACACAGAGTGCAGATCTTAAGGGTACCCGATTCAATGAGCCAGTGTGTTTGCGCTATGTGATTGACCTATATAAGGTTGAGGCTTCGCACTCTAAGTTCGTTTCACGCGAGATACGATTCTCATCACTTACTGATGCCAAGTACGAGGCTACCGCATCATTCCAGGTTGATGCAGCAAAGTATAAGGTGCTTGTTTGGTGTGACTACGTACAGGATGACGTTCGCGAGGCATGGTACTACCAGACAGATGATCTGACAAAGATTCTCTACTCGGATATTGAGGTTGTCGATAACAACGATAAGGATGCCTTTACAAACATGATAGAGGTGAACCTAACAGACTACTACTATCTTGAGGGTGACTTTGTTGTAACGTACGACACTAAGCTTAGCCGACCTAAGGGACGATACAAGTGTATCACTACCGATATGAATGACTTTACTCATGGTGGCGGTGATCCTGAGAATATCACAGCAATCATCACCTACACTCAGTACGTATCGGCAGGTTACAATGTTGAGGAGCAGAAGCCTAACTACTTTGAGCCTACACGTACCTTCATGACAAAGTCAAAACTTGACAAGGATGGTAATCTTGAGCTCTTCTATGACTACGTATTTGTGAATGGTAAGCAGACCAATGTTAAGCTTAACATGTTCTTCTACAATGGCGACATCACTGTAGGAGAGAATGGTGAGGTAATCGGTGAGGAGATCAGCCACTGGACAGGTATCGTTGTTCCATTGAAGCGTAACATGGAGACCATCATCGAGGGACGTATGCTTACTACATCGTTTGGTACCGGTGGTATCGGTATTGATCCAGGCTTTGAGGACGAGATTGTCATCCCATGGGAAGACTAACGCGTAGGCAAAAACAATCGAAAGCTAACGCAGAGGCTAAAATGGGAAACTAACGTTAGCTGCAAAAAGAGAACATAAGAAGCAAAAGTAGATAACACAGAAAATAACAATTGGGTGTCCTAATAGGGCACCCAATTTTCATATATACGAGTTACAGATGGAGTGCGACACAATATACATATAGCAAACCAAATCATAAAATAGCGCGACAAAAATGCCCCCAGTAACGCGCAAAATCAAATAAAGTTATTAACTTTGTACGATAAAAGTTCAATCAATAAAAACATAAGGGATGCTACTTCACGACAAACTAAAATCATACAACGTAATACTCGCCTCGGCATCACCACGCCGACGTGAGCTTTTGCGCGCCACTGGCATTGAGTATCATCTTGCCGAGAAGTTTGAGTGCGAGGAGACATACCATGCATCGCTTGATGCAATGGAGGTAGCCCCCTACCTCTCTCTGCTCAAGAGCCACGCCTACCCCACAGCCTTAGCATACAACGACCTGCTTATCACGGCTGATACTACCGTTGTGCTTGATGGCAAGGTACTCGGCAAGCCCTCAACTGAGTCTGAGGCTCGTGAGATGATTGCCGCACTCGCGGGGCGTGAGCACAGCGTTGTCACTGGCGTTACGCTACGCATGCAAGATCGCGAACGCACTTTCTCGTCGCAGAGTAAAGTGCGCTTTGCGCCACTCAGCACTGAGCAGATTGACTACTACGTCGACCACTATCACCCGATGGATAAGGCCGGAGCATACGGCATACAGGAGTGGATAGGCTACGTGGGCATAGAGTCAATCGATGGCTCATTCTATAATGTCATGGGGCTCCCTGTACAACGTCTATGCCGCGAAATAGAGATGCTTATCGAGGCACTACCCTCTTGCTACTAAACGAATAAACAAAACTTAACAGATATGAAAAGAACATTACTACTCGTAGCTTTGCTCGTTGCAACTACATTTTCGGCAGTAGCCGACAAAGGTATGTGGCTACCCTCACTTATCGGGTCGCGCATCAAGGATATGAAGTCGAAGGGCTTCAAGCTCTCGGCAGAGGACATCTACTCAATCAATAAGGCCTCATTGAAGGATGCTGTCGTACTCTTCGATGGCGGCTGCACCGGTGAGATCGTAACGGAAAAGGGTCTGCTACTTACCAACCACCACTGCGGCTACGATGCTATTCAGGCTCTGTCGACCGTGGAGCATGACTATCTCACCGACGGCTTCTGGGCGATGAACCACAGTGAGGAGCTCTACTGCCCCGGACTCAAGGTTCACATCCTGGAGCGCATGGAGGATGTGACATCTCGCATTAACACTGGCGTAAGCAAGGAGCAGATTATCGCCGAGGCTGAGGCTGGTGGTGTGGGCCTAAAGGCAAAGGTCGAGTCAATGTACTACGGCAACGTACACTACCTCTTCGTATATCGCGAGTTTAATGACGTGCGCCTCGTGGGTGCGCCTCCCACAACTATCGGTAAGTTCGGCGCCGACAACGACAACTGGATCTGGCCACGTCATACTGGCGACTTCTCAGTCTTCCGTATATATGCCGACAAGAACAACAACCCCGCAGAGTATAGCGCTGATAATAAGCCCTACACTCCCAAGCGCCACTTCAAGATCAACACCGAGGGTGTCAATGAGGGTGACTTCACGATGATCTATGGCTTCCCGGGCAACACTCAGGAGTATATCACTTCGGATGCTGTGAAATATATAGCTGAGACCTCTGACCCAACGAAGATTGCACTACGCACCTCACGTCTCGACATCATCGGCGCAGCACAGGCAGCCTCTCCCGAGGTACGTATCCAATATGCAGCTAAGCAGGCAAACATCGCCAACGCATGGAAGAAGTGGCAGGGCGAGGTATTGGGCATCAACCGCCTCGGCACATACGATAAGAAGGTAGCCTATGAGTCACGCTTCCGCGCGGAGAATCCCAAGAAGGCATATATCCTCGACTCACTCGCAGCCGCATACAATCGCAATATGGAGGGCTATTTCAACTACGAACTCTACAACGAGACGCTCCGCGGCATCGAGCTTCAGCAGATCGTAAACATCGCGCTGAGCACGAAGCTCTCTGATGCAGAGAAGCAGGCTGCCGCCGAGCTCTTCTACAAGGACTTCCAGCTCGACGTTGACCGCCAGATTGCTGTGGCAATGCTTACCGAGTACGAGAAGATGGGCACATATATCTCTGACGAGCTCGACGCTCTCTTTGCGCGCCACGAGGGCGCTGCAGAGTACGCTAAATGGCTCTACGACAACACTACGCTCGGCACGCTCGAAGGCTTCAAGACAACGAATGTGGAACTTGACCCCATGGCCGAGTTTGTCGAGGCTATAGTGCCTATCCAGCAGCGCATTAAGCCCTACGCCTACCGCAACCTAAGCAACATTCCCGAGATCGAGCGTTGGTTCCGCCCCTACGTCAAGGCACTTATGGAGTGGGACACCGAGCGCGCCTTCTTCCCCGATGCAAACCTAACGTTGCGCGTGGCCTACGGTAAGATTGCTGGCTACGAGTATGCAGACGGCGAGATACACCTTCCACAGACCACCATCGAGG
>CALBKP010000095.1 GCA_937895825.1 uncultured Alistipes sp.
CGAGTGTACCGATGGTGAGGAACGAGGCGATGCTGGCGGGGAGGATTGCGTTGATGATGGTAGCAAGACCTGCGGCACCACCACCCATGCCACCTGCTGGAAGTACGCATATTAGCCAGCCAAAGGCGTAGCAGAACATACCAAAGGTCATCAAGAGGTACTCCTTGAAGCCTACAAGAATCGAACGAGAAGAGATTTTAATACCCATATCAATTCAATAGTTAAAAGTGTTTCGACAACTTCTTTGTGTCCAAGTTTACGTTAGTAAATTTCAATTTTAGGCGGCAAATGTACAAACTTTCGCTCAAAAAACGCAATATTTACAAACTATTTTATAGTCAAGTGTACAAGGGGCTATTATTCAACCACTTGTACACGTTGACGTTTTGGGATTATTAATACCACTTTGTCTTCTCGGTGCCCATGCGGAACTTGAGCTCGCCACCCGAGATGATCTCCTCGTGGGTGATGTAGTTGCGTGCTATGGGCGTGCCGTTGAGCTCGACGCTCTGAACGTAGCGTGCCTCCTCAGTATAGCCCTCGCGAAGAACCGTGAAGATGCCACCTTCGACATCAATCTCTGCGCGGTCAACCATAGGAACACCGAGGACATACTTGCCAGCGGCAGGCTCTACGGGGTAGAAGCCCAAGGTGGTCATCACGTACCATGCCGACATCTGGCCCACATCCTCGTTGCCCGAGAGACCGTCGGGATCAGTTGAGTACATCGTATCCATAACCTCGTACAAGAGGTCGGCACCCTTCCAAGGCTCGCCAAGCATGGTGTAGAAGTAGACGATATGGTGGCTGGGCTCGTTGCCGTGGACATACTGGCCGATAAGGCCTGAGATGTCAGGAGTTACATCTTCGCCCTCCATTCTCGTATCTGCAGTAAAGAGACCGTCGAGGCGCTCGATGGTTGTCTCCACGCCACCGAAGCACTCGACGAGGAGGTCGAGGTCGTGGGGGACGAGCCATGTGTACTGCCAAGCATTACCCTCGCAGTACTCGTTAGCGATGCGCGATGCGTTGAACGGGTTGAAGTCCTCGCGCCACTCGCCCGTAGACGACTTGCCGCGAACGAAGCCGACGCTCGGGTCGAAATAGTTGAGCCATGAGTGGCTACGCTTCTCGAGGTACTCTGCCTCCTCGCTCTTACCGAGCTTCTTGGCTACCTCCAACGCTGCTGCATCGGCGATGGCGAACTCCATGTCGTGGGCGATAGACTCGGCCTGGAGGTCACGGGGCATAAAGCCATACTCCTTACGGTACTTACCGCCGCGCATGTCGTGCATATATGAGGTCTTGAGAGCCTCCCATGCGCGCTCCGAGTCGATACCCTCTATGCCTTTAGCCACGGCATCAGCCACGGCGATAATGCCTGGAGAGCCCACCATACAGCCGTTATCCCAGCCCCATAGGTGCCAGATGGGGAGGAAGCCCTGCTCCTCACAGATGTTGATCATCGTATTGATAACGTCGTCCATGCGCTCGGGGTGGGTGATGGTCATAAGCGGAAGCTTAGCGCGGTAGGTGTCCCACAACGAGAATGTCGTGTATGTATCGTGGCCAGGGTTCTGGTGAATCTCCTGGTCGGCACCACGGTACGTGCCGTCAACGTCGGAGAAGAGCGACGGTGCAACGTACATGTGGTACATGGCGGTGTAGAAGATCTCCTCCTGCTCGGGGGTAGCACCCTCGATGCGTATCTTGCGAATCTCAGTGTTCCACTTATCGTATGTAGCCTTGCGTACTGTGTCGAAGTCGGTGGCGGCAACCTCTGCGTCGAAGTTCTTGCGAGCACCCTCGATGCTTGTTGATGATAGGGCTACCTTCACGCCTATCTGCTCACCCTCGGTTGTGGTGAAGTTGATGCGGTAGTACCAGTTGCTCTCGTCGACAGCCTCGAACGACTCGAAGGGCTTAGAGAACTCCGCAACGAAGTAGACCTTCTGGTGGTTTGCCCAGCCGTAGGTGTGGCGGTGACCCTCTACACGGGTATCAGACACAGCCTCGGCATATAGATCCTCGGGGCGATCCCAGCAACCACCGTGAACGAGGTCGAGGATGATGGCAGCCTCCTGGCTTGCGGGGAAGGTGTAGCGGTGGAGACCACCGCGCTCCGTAGCCGTCATCTCGGCAACGATACCGTAGCGTGTGAGGGGTACAGAGTAGTAGCCTGGCTCGACAACCTCCTGCGAGCGGTCGGCCTCACTCCAGAAGCCCGTAGAGTAGTCGCCAAGACGACCGCGGCCGTAGGGTACCTCGCCAACAACGGGCATAAGCGTAACATCGAACATATCGCCACAACCCGTACCCGATAGGTGGGTGTGCGAGAAACCGATGACGCTATTCTCCGAGTCGTGGTAGCCAGAGCACCAGTCCCACTCCTGAGAGATGCTTGTGGGGCCAACCTGCGTCATGCCGAAAGGTGCGTTGGCACCAACGAAAACGTGACCGTGGCCACCAGAGCCAATCTTAGGGTTGACCAGAGCGGCGTAGTCGCGCTCGGGTGTCGTCGTTGCGCAGCTTGCAACGAGGGCTGCAACAACCGCGAGAAGTAGTAGTTTTGTTGTTCTCATGTTAATATAGTTTTAGATTCAATCTCTTTGCTTTCATAAGCTCGTCGTGCGAGATGCGGAAGCGGTTGATATGCTTGCCGCCAAGCTCCACGCCATTCGGCTTGATATAGTCGCCCGTGCCTTCGGTGGTGATTGTCACGCATCCGTGCTGGGTATCGATCTCCACACGCTCGAAGCGGGGTGTGGTGATGGTATAATATGGATCACCCGGGCAGTCGGGATAGAGACCCATCATAGAGAATACTGCCCACGTAGACATTGTGCCCGTGTCGTCGTTGCCTGGAAGTCCGTCGGGCGAGGTGGTGTAGTTCTCGTCGAGGAGCTGCTTTACCAGGCGTTGCGTGTGGTGCTCATAGCCCTTAACGCGGCTGAAGAGGTAGGGGTAGGCAATGTCGGGCTCATTGGTGGGGTCGTAGTGGCCATTGTCGAAGACCCACTGCAAGCGCTCCGTGAACTT
>CALBKP010000096.1 GCA_937895825.1 uncultured Alistipes sp.
CAACAGCAGCTCATAAGGCGCGGCATTAATCCGCTGCGCCTTAGGGCTGTGTTTATCTCGCACCTGCACGGCGACCACTGCTTCGGACTCTTTCCGCTGATCTCCACGCTCGGTCTTATGGGCAAGCGTACACCGCTCGATGTCTATGCCCCAGCACCTATGGGCGAAATCCTCGACTACCACCTACGCTACTTCGACAGCGAGCTGCCGTACGAGGTCAAGTGGCACGAGGTACGCACCACGGAGCACCGCATCATCATGGAGAACAGCACCCTTGAGGTGTGGTCGGTACCCCTACGCCACCGTGTTCCCACGGCGGGCTTCCACTTCAAGGAGAAGCAGCCAGGACTCAATGTTGACAAGTTCAAGATAGAGAAATACGATCTCTCGATAGCTCAGATAGTTACCGCCAAGCGTGGTGAGGATATAACATTGTCGGACGGTCGTGTGATACCCAATGGCGAACTGACGTATATCCCCTACAAGGCTCGTTCGTATGCTTACCTCTCGGACACGGCATACTCTGCAAAGGCCGCCGAGCGCGTCACAGGCGTAGACCTCCTCTACCATGAGACGACATACGCCAAGAGCGAGGAGCAATGGGCCAAGGGTCGTGGCCATGCCACGACGACGGAGGCAGCAAAAGTGGCTCTCAAGGCCGAGGCTGGGAGGCTCATCATCGGCCACTTCTCATCGCGATATAAGGATAAGGAGGCACTTGTTGAGGAGTGCCGCGAGATATTTGAAAACACCGATCTTGCCGCTGAGGGCGAGACATTTACAATCGAAGAGAGACGATGACAAAGGCTGAGATACAGTTTATCCGCTCGCTTGCGGATAAGCGCACACGCGATAGCGAGGGGCTATTTATTGCCGAGGGCGTTAAGCTTGTGGAGGAGATTCGTGCATCGGACTTCCGCATACGCCGCATCTACACCACACGCACCGATATCGTAGGTGCGAATGTTGAGCGCATCGAGCGTAAGGATATGGAGCGTATCTCGGAGCTTAAGACCGCATCGGACACTTTGGCCATCGTCGAAAAGCCGAGATACAAGTTATCACTACCCTCGATAAAGGGCGACCTGGCGATTGCGCTTGATGGCGTGCAAAATCCAGGTAATTTGGGGACCATCATACGCCTTGCCGACTGGTTTGGCGTGAAGGATATCATCTGCTCGGCAGAGTGTGCCGACTGTTTCAACCCCAAGGTCGTTCAGGCGACAATGGGTGCAATCCTGCGCGTGAGGGTACACTACACCGACAACCTCGCACAGCTCCTACGCGAGGCACACAATGAGGGCATGCCCATCTATGGCACGCTCCTCGATGGCGAGAACATCTATACTAAGGAGCTTACAACCCATGGAATTATCGTTATGGGCAACGAGGGTCGCGGCCTAACGGAGGAGTGCCGCGGGGAGCTCACCGAGCGACTTTTCATTCCACCCTACCCTGCCAACGCACCCACCTCCGAGTCACTAAACGTAGCCATGGCCACGGGTATCATCCTTGCTGAATTCCGCAGACCAAAGGTCTTTTAATCTCCTGCTTTACCATCGTATAGGCTCCTTGCCTATTGATTCGAGATAGCGGTTAGCCTCGGAGAAGTGTCTACACCCAAAGAAACCACGATAGGCAGACAGAGGCGAGGGATGCACGGCACGAAGTATAAGATTGCGACGCGGATCGGCAATAGAACCTTTCTTCTGCGCATAGGTACCCCACAACATATAGACAACACCCTCCTTACGCTCGGCGATAGCCCTGACCACAGCATCCGTGAAACGTTCCCAACCACGTCCTGCGTGCGAGGCGGCCTCATGTGCACGCACCGTGAGAACAGCATTGAGAAGCAAGACACCTTGCTCAGCCCAGCGATCGAGCTCGCCCGAGGTGGGAATGGGGGCACCGACATCGTCGTGTACCTCCTGCAGGATGTTTCTTAGGGATGGCGGGAAGGGCACACCATTACCCACCGAGAAGCAGAGACCATTTGCCTGTCCAGGACCGTGGTAGGGGTCTTGACCGATAATGACCACCTTGAGTCTTTCCAACGGACACTTATCGAAAGCCCTAAAGATATTACGCCCCTCAGGGTATACCGTACCCGAGGCGTACTCCGACTTAACAAAATCTACCAACTCATCGAAATAGGGCTCAGAAAACTCCTTAGCGAGAACCGCTTTCCAATCCTCAGCAATACGTACCTCTGCCATAAAATAATCTTTTAGGGTGATATTCTATTGCAAAGATAGCTAATTTTTTATAATTTTGCTCACGATAACATTTAGCGAGCAACGATTATGTCACGAAAACTTTTAACACTGAGCGTAGCAACACTCCTTATGGCAACAACCCTCCAAGCACAGGAGGTTAAGAACATCATATACCTCATAGGCGACGGTATGGGCTTGGCATCAGCATCGATGATGCAGCTCGAGAACAACTACGAGGCTACCATCTTCGACCACGCCGACAACATAGCTTTGCAGAAGACATACTCGCTCGATAACCGCGTGACCGACTCGGCAGCTGCGGGCACAGCGCTCGCCACGGGCGCCAAGACCAACAACACGATGCTCGGCATTCTCCCCGATGGCACTACGCCACAGACGCTGATGGAGTTAGCGTCGGAACATGGTAAGGCTACGGGGTTGGTCGTAACGACATATATACAGCACGCCACACCCGCAGCATTCTACGCCCACGTAAGGTCGCGCCACGAGTATGCTACAATTTCCGAGCAGCTGCTGCATAGCGACATCGACATAGCCATAGGTGGCGGCATGGCGTTCTTCGATGAGCGCTACGAAGGTAGAGAGCGCGCACTGAAGGCTATAAGCGAGAGCGGCTATGCACTACACCACAATCTCGACGATGACACCGACGACGATAAGAGCCTATTTATCCTGGCGGAAAAGGAGATAGAACACCGCGAGGGGTATCTGGCGAAGGCTACAGCCAAGGTCTTAGAACACCTCGAGGGTGACGATGATGGCTTTGTGCTTATGGTCGAGGGCTCGATAATCGATGGTGCAGGTCACGGCAACGACGCTGAGGGTCAACAGCGTGAGATGCACGACTTTATGGAGGCTATCGAGGTTGCCGTAGAGTATGCCGACAATAACCCTGGTACGCTCGTTGTTGTCACCGCTGACCACGAGACGGGTGGGCTATCACTCATAAGCAGCAATGCCGACTTCAACCTCTCGGAGCAGGGTATCGAATACCGCTGGTCGACGGATGGCCACTCGGGCATAATGGTACCTATATATTTATATGGTACGGGTGCGGAGCTCATAAACGGCATAGTGGAGAATAGCGCGTTGGGCGCAAAACTTAAAGCCATCATCGCAGGCCAAACCCCATACAATACCACACTTGCACCTACAACCGATACTTTAGCACGACAATAGCAATGGCGATTCACCGCCTGATCTTGCCATTTCACCGGCATTTATTGTCATAATCAATATGAAAATAATCATATTCAATATTATTTATCTATATTTGCGGCGTAAAATATAGATAAGATAATGTGAGTATGAGTAGATTATTTACACAAAGCATTCTATTTTTCATCGTTTTATTCGGGCTTATGGCACGCCCGGCCACAGCTCAGGAGCCTGTTAAGGAGATGGCCATAACAGGTACCATCGTCAACGAGGATGGTGAGCCTATACCTGGAGCTACGATACTGGTCGAGGGCAACAGCAGTATAGGTGTGGCGACAAATGCAATGGGCGAATACAAGCTCACTGTACCGTCAAACGCTACAATCATAGTCTCGTTTCTCGGATATAACGATACGACATTCGATGTAACACCCGATCGTAGCGACTACACGACAACGATTTATCAGGCATCGCAGCGTGTGAGTGATGTGGTCATCGTGGGCTATGGCGAGCTTAAGAAGAGCGACCTCACGGGCTCTGTGTCGGTCATTGGCGAGCGCAGCTTCCACGATCAACCTGTCAAGAATGTTGCCGACGTGCTGCAGGGACGTACCGCAGGTGTGGAGGTGACAACAGCGAGCGGTATGCCAGGAGCAAGTGCGCGCATACGTGTGCGCGGTACTACATCGGTAAATAAGAGCAGCGACCCGCTATATGTCATCGACGGCATCATATCGTCGAGTGGTCTCGATGGCCTCAACCCGCAGGATATAGCCTCAATGCAGATTCTAAAAGATGCCTCGTCGACAGCCGTATATGGCTCACGTGGCGCCAATGGCGTAATTCTCATCACGACACGCTCGGGACAGAAGGGCACATCGCACATATACTTCGACTCGAAGATAGGAATATCGGAGGTGCGCAAGAACTATAACCTTCTGAATGCCTACGAGTATGCCTTGGCACTCAACGACATCAAGGGCTCGAATACCATATCGCCCGCCGACCTCGAGCTATATCGCACGGGAGAAAAGGGCATCAACTGGATAGAGCTCCTCACACGCACAGGTATCACGCAGAACTACAACCTCGGAGCTACGGGTGGTAGCGACAAGATACGTTATATGGTATCGGGAAATGTGCTCGACCAGCAGGCCGTGACCATCAAGTCGAAGTATATGCGCTATGGTCTGCGTGCCAACATAGATGCCGATATTCGCCCCTGGCTGACAATATCGACGAAGATAAACGGCTCGGTGCTACACCAGAAGAATGGAGCACCCAACTGGTTTCATGTGCTCAACTTCTCGCCTACGATGGAGATGAAAGATCCCGAAACAGGCATATACAACAACGACCCTTATAACATAGGCACGGGAAACAACCCCTATGGTGTGATGCAGGAGAACTATAGCGACTCATACAGCTATAACCTCAATGCCAACGCCATGCTTCTCTTCCGTATCGCCAAGGGTCTCACCCTCGGAATACAAGGAGGCTACGACTTCGACTACTCGCCATCGTACAGCTTCTCGTCAAGCAAAGTAGCCCCGGGAGCCAAGAGCTCGATATCGAACAGCTCGTCACTACACAACTACTGGCAGAATACCAACAATCTGACTTATAGCGGCACGTTTGGTCGCCATACGCTCTCGGCAACAGCCGTATGGGAGTTAAGCGGCATGACAAACAGCACGATGGCCATAAGCGGCACGGGGCTGAGCAACGAGAGCGTAGGCTACTGGGATGTGAGCAACGCCGCAACACGCAGCCAGTCGAACGGCTACAGCGAGTCATCGCTCATGTCGGGCATCGTGCGCCTAAACTACGACTACGGCAAGCGTTACTTCATAACCGCGGCATTCCGTGCCGATGGCTCATCTAAGTTCCAGAAGGATAACCGCTGGGGCTACTTTCCCTCGGCTGCCGTAGCGTGGGATATAGCTGCTGAGAGCTTTATGCAGGGTCAGGATGTCGTCAAACAATTGAAGCTACGTGCAAGCTATGGCGTCACGGGAAATGAGGGCATCTCGGCATACAACACCCTCGGTCTGCTCTCCAAGACATCATACGGCTGGGGTACTACGACCGACTACACGGGCTACTGGGGTAATACCTTCGCCACACCCGACCTCACGTGGGAGAAGACGTCGCAGATAGATTTCGGCTTAGACTTCTCTCTCGCGGGCGTGAACATATCGTTCGACTGGTTCCGCAAGGATACCGAGGATCTCCTCTTCCAGAAGCAGGTGCCCCTATACAACGGTGGTGGCAAGTACTGGGTAAACCAGGGTGCAATCATGAACGAGGGCTACGAGTTCTCGCTCAACACCTTCGTCATCGACCGCGCCGTAAAGTGGGAGACAACAGCAAACGTTACATATATAAAAAATGAGGTTGTAGACCTCGCAGGTGACGACTTCCACCTCACGGCAAACTACAGCGACCTCGGCGGTGAGATGCAGATAATGAAGCCGGGCTACCCCTTGGGCTCCTTCTACGTCTACGACTGGGCGGGTTTCGACGACAATGGTGCCAACCTCTATCGTAAGGCCGATGGCTCGCTTACGACAGCACCCACGGCTGCCGACCGCATCATACGTGGCTGCGCCTCGCCCAAGTGGATGGTGGGATGGAACAATACCATCATCTGGCGCAACCTCTCTATCAACATCTTCTTCAACGGAGCCCTCGACTACGACCGTCTGAATATCAGCCGCTTCACCACGGCATCTATGAGTGGTGTGTCGCGCTTCATAACGCTTCGCGACGCATACTTCCGTGGCTGGGACTATGTCGAGGATAAGAGCCAGGCGCTATATCCGAGCGTCACGAATACGGACAATAAGAGCTACGCCAACTCTACGCTATGGTTGGAGGATGCCTCGTTCATCAAACTCAAGAACATAAGCATCGCCTACACCATACCACGCCACCTGACACGCGTGGTGGACATACAGCTCTCGGTGAGTGCGCAGGATGTATTCACGCTGAGCAAGTATAAAGGCATGGATCCCGAGGTATACTCGAGCTACGACGGCATAGACTATGGCGCATATCCCGTGCCGCGTACCTTCACCGTAGGACTTAAACTAACATTCTAACATGTACGACAATATGAGATACAAAACGCTGATATTAACACTCCTAAGCGCGACATTATTCAGTTCGTGCGTAGACTTCTTGGACGAGGATGCCAAAGGTAAGCTCCCGAGTGACGAGTTCTTCACCACGAAGAACGACCTTGCAGCATCGCTCAACGCTCTATACTCGGTGGTGGCTACGTCGCAGTATGCTAACCACTACATAGGCACCAACTTTCTCTCGGGCGACGACATATCGACACATCCGGCAAGTAACAAGCAGCCACTGCGCGAGCACGACCAATACAGCGTGACAGATAATAACTCGTGGATGGTGAACCTCTGGGAGCAGCGCTACAAGGTTATCAAGGCCGCTAACTTCATCATAAACAACGCCTCAC
Organism: uncultured Alistipes sp.; assembly: GCA_937895825.1. GTDB lineage: Bacteria > Bacteroidota > Bacteroidia > Bacteroidales > Rikenellaceae > Alistipes. The sequence continues at coordinate 6,883 of CALBKP010000096.1, forward strand.
GTACACCCGATGTCAGCGAGTCGGAGATTACCGAAGCTATCGCCCAGGCGCACTTTTGGCGTGCATACTCATACTTCTACCTCGTGACAACATGGGGTGAGGTACCCGTGATGCTCGACGAGAAGATCGACTACAACGCACCCCTCAAGAGCGTCGAGGATGTCTACACTCTGATACTCAGCGACCTTAAGATTGCCGAGGAGGGGTGTCCCGATAACTACACAAAGGCTCCGCAGGTGCTCAACGGTATGAACGTGGCCGTAAGTCGTGGTGCTGTGAAGGCTACGATGGCCTATGTCTACATGTGCATGGCGGGCTGGCCTATGAATAAAGGCGTGGAGTACTACGACCTTGCCGCAAAGAAGGCCGAAGAGGTTATAGACCTTACCGAGAACAATACATACTACTATCGTCTCTTGGATAACTATGCCGACGTATACTCGCAGGCATACACACAAAAGAATCCAGAGATTATCCTCGGCATATACTACAACCTCGACCGCACATCGCAGATGATGCCCCTCACAGACTTCCTCCTTGACATGAAGCAGTCGGGCTGGGGCGATACTAATGGCGAGATAAAGTTCTGGAAGGAGTTTCCCGAGGGACCACGCAAGGAGGCTACGTACTTCCCAAAGATTATGCTTGCCGATGGTGAGCTTCACGACTGGTGGTACGACACCGAGCCCGCCTCGCGTGAGGTTGTAGCCCCCGTGTTTATGAAGTCGGCAGAGGCTGCCGGTGGCGTTAATGAGTTCGACTACACGAGCCCCTCTCCAGGTCCGCAGTATGGTCAAAAGACGGGTCAGGTGATACGCCTTGCGGAGGTATACTGCTGGTATGCCGAAGCTACGGGACGTGCCGGCAGGGTGACCGAGAGGGCTGTAGATATGCTTAACCGCGTGCGTAATCGCGCCGATGGCAAACAGACAAACCTCTACACCACGGCTATGAGTGCCGAGGAGCTCGCCGAAGCGGCATACAACGAGCATGGCTGGGAGATAGCGGGATACTACTGGTGTGGCTTCGCCTCGCGCTCGCGCGACATGTTCCGCATGTATCGACTAAAGGAGCACTTCGAGTACCGCAAGGAGAACCCTATGATAGAGGTTGCCCCCGGCATTTACCGCAACGAGGCTGTCAAGGTCACGGGTACGTGGGATGACTCGAAGATGTACTGTCCCTACCCCAATACGGATGTGATACTAAACCCCGGGTTGAAGAGATAGGCTATCCGGTAGTTCGATAATTTCAGGCTCCGAGGCGGGTGTTGCAACAACAACATCCGCCTTAGCTGTCTCGTTAAAGCACATCGAGCGATAGTTGCCACGGTTAAAGATTGCACAAACCATGACAGCAAGTATGGCCATGGCACACAGCGTGCCGAATAATCTGTTTATCATTTTTTGCTCTTCTTATTCAGTTCCTTACGCAACTCTTTGACAGCACGCTGCATAGCATCGTCGATGGCGTAGATGTTATAGTAGAAGCCCGATTCGTCGTCGAGCGTATTTCGTCCGATATAGGCGCGAATTTGTGCCTCGATAAGCTTGCGCGATGTGTTAAGGCCAATGCTATCGCGCTCAACACCATTACGCTCAGCATACTTCACGAAGTCGGCAATGATATCCTCCGACGCAAGGAGCGCGTCGAGGTCGGCGAGCGACTTCACTGCATCAATGGCAGCACGATGTCTATCGGTAAAGTCCATAGTATAGCGATACAACACATTGGTATTCCAAACCTTGTGATAATATTCCGACATACCGAGCGTGTCGAGTGGAATAAATATATCGGGCATAATACCACCACCTCCATATACCGTGCGTCCTGCTGGCGTAGTGAACTTCATCGAGTCGTCGAAGTGTATCGAGTCGGCCGAGAAGAACTCGCTATGGTTGTAGCGGTTGATGATATCTAAGTGGTAAGACATCTCATCGCCACTGACGTAGGGCTTCTGTATCGAGCGACCCGTGGGGGTGTAGTAGCGTGCCACCGTAAGGCGCATTGCCGAGCCATCGTTGAAGGGTATCTGCGCCTGCACAAGCCCTTTGCCAAAGGTGCGACGACCAAGCACCAAACCACGATCGTTATCCTGAATAGCTCCAGCAAGAATCTCACTCGACGAAGCACTCGTCTCATCAACAAGCACGGCAAGCTCTATATCCTGATACCTACCATTACCCTTGCTGTACTCTTTCACGCGGCGGCCGTGACGATCCTCAGTGTAGACAATAAGTTTGTCGGCCGGCAAGAACTCGTTGACCATGGGTATCACCTGGTCGAGGAAGCCGCCACCATTGCCACGTAGGTCGATAATAACACCGCGCATGCCCTCGCTCGCAAGTTTATCTAATGCCTGACGTATCTCCATGTACGACGTGCGCGAGAACTGTGACAGACGTATAAAGCCAATCTTCGACTCGGGGTCCAACATAAAGGCGGTCTCCACGCTATGTAGCTCGATAGCATCGCGCGTAACGTCGATATCGACAAGCTCATCAATGCGTGCACGCTCTACCGAGAGCTTCACCTTCGTACCACGCTTACCACGCATCATGCGCACCATCGAGTCCTGCGGAATCTTCTGTCCCGCTACGTTACGGCCGTCGATACGTATCACACGGTCACCAGCGCGCACACCCGCCTTGTCCGAAGGGCCTTGTGGTATGACACTGAGCACTGTTATCGTGTCGGTCATTGCGTTAAAGACTATGCCTATGCCATCGAACTCGCCCTCCAATGACTCGTTCACCGCGTTGAAGTCACGCGCTGGGATATACTCCGAGTGAGGATCGAGCTCTGAGAGGAGTGCAGGGATGGCCTTCTCGTAGATGGTGTCGAGGTCGATACGGTCTACATAGTTTCCGCGTATTGCCATTATCGTCTGCATCATCTTGTCGCCACCGCTCAGATGACGCTGCACAGCCTCAACCTCGCGTTCAAACGCCCCCATCTCATTTTCATATAGCTGCACCTGTCCCACCATCTGCGCGATGGCTGCATGAGCACGCCTATACTCTACCCAACGTCCGATAAGGACACCAATCCATATAGCTACGACAACAGATGCCACCACCAGCAGCACACTCCATATCTTTATCTTCTTACTCTTTTCCATAGTTATATCGGTATATCATCACAAACGCCACAACCAATATCTATCGTATTAGCGCCAAGTATTTTTACTATATTCTTACAACCAACACGCCAAAAGCGGGAAGAGGTATGCTTTCTGAGTTGCTTCCCGAATTGGTTGTGACACCAGATTCACAATCCTATGATCCCCCTATTTGTTGTCAGAATGGTGCAGATACAACGCTCGGCGAAATTCGAGACGATGGGCTGTACTTATGCGTACTGCCCATTGATGAGATATTTCGTTAGCGGAAGTAGATGCGCCATTATCACAGCAAATTACTTGTTTTTGAAGGTATAGGTCAGACCTACACTCAACATCGACGATACCTGAAGTTTGTCGATCTCAGCCTTATTATAGTAGAGCTGGAAATATATCTGCGTTGATATGTACTTTGTTGCCTTTATGTCAATGGTGTTCTCCCAGCGCACGGTTGGTACCACGTGCTCATACTGCGACATTGTGCCATCTTCCAACTCCGTGGGTTTAAACTTAGCCTTCGACGAGATATCGGTAATCCAACCATAGAATGAGTAGGCCGTGGTACGGTAGCGTAACCACCCATTCTTACCCCATGTCTTGTCGAAGTTGAGCTGAACAGAGAGACCACCCTCATACTTCGAGTTCTGACCCTCGGGGACACCGTAACGGTTAGAGAGGTTATCGTCGCTGAGGTAGGTAGCACTCATAGCTATAGGAGAGAGGTTAACCTTAAGAGGGAACTTCTCTGAGGGTAACACATAGGTAAAACCGAGTGATGCATCGAGGTAGCCCGGAGCCATAAAGTTCGACACGCGCTGTGCCCCCTTCTGCTTGTCGCCACGTGCCGAGTAGCCAGGAGCAAACTGCGTACGGAACTTGATGTTAGCACCATACGTCCAGTTCTTGACCATATCCCACTGAGGCGCTGTTGAGAGCACGATTTCATCGACATTCTTGAACCACACACCTCGAGGACCTCCATACTCTGCACCCAAGTCGGTCTTCATGTTGTTGTAGCCAAACTTAGCGGTAGCCGTTGAGGTAATCGAGAACTTATTCTTTTTGTAGGTATGGAGGAAATTGATGTTGGCAAGTACCGTTATGGCATTATCACCCGATGCCTGCCACGACTTACTATATGCCGTGAGTGAGCCATGGAGGTTTGCCGAGAAATCTATGGTGTTACGCTCCTTACGAATGGCGAGTCGCTCAGCACGATAGGCAGCTTCCGAGAAGTACTCGGCATCAACGGCCTGAGTCTTCATGTCGTTCTCAAATTCGGTCTTCTGGTCGGCAGTAGATACATTGTCGATGGATACCTGCGCTTGGGCAGCGGTTGTAAATAGCGCAAAGGCTGAGGCAAGGGCTATGTATAATTTCTTCATAATATTAATATTAGGCGATTAATTAGCAATTGTTAATCAATAGGATTTTATTATGTAGTGATAGTTATTTACAATGCAAATATACGAATATTTTATTAAAATTTCGTTATCTTTGCCTAAGAATAAGATAACAACGTAACAAGAGAATAGATTATGAAATATATAGGAGCACACGTTAGCGCATCGGGCGGCATAGAGAATGCCGTAAAGAATGCCAAGAATATAGGAGCTACGGCCTTCGCGCTGTTTACGAAGAATCAGCGACAGTGGCTTGCACCCGCCCTCACGGACAAGCAGATAGAGATATTTAAGGCAGCGATGGCCGAGGCGGGATATAGCGCACAGCAGATACTTCCCCACGATAGCTATCTGATAAACCTCGGACACCCCGACCAGGATGGCTTAGAGAAGTCGCGCGAGTCGTTCTTCGAGGAGATGTCGCGCTGCGAGCGCCTGGGACTTGACAGGCTCAACTTCCACCCAGGAAGTCACCTTAAGCGTATAGACGAGCGTGCGTCGCTTGACCGCATTGCCGAGTCGATAAATATGGCGTTGGAGCGCACCTCGGGCGTTACTGCTGTATTGGAGAATACGGCGGGTCAGGGCTCAAACCTCGGTTTTAGCTTCTATCAGCTGGCACACATCATCGAGCGCGTGGAGGATAAAAGCCGCGTGGGTGTATGTATCGACACATGCCACGCATTCGCCGCAGGCTACGACCTACGCACCAGGGAGGCGTGCGATGCTACGTTTGCTGAGTTTGACCAGGTGATAGGCTTCAAATATCTACGCGGCATGCACCTCAACGATGCCATGCGCCCCTTGGGTAGCCGCATCGACCGCCACTCGCCACTTGGCGATGGCGAGATAGGCTGGGAGTGCTTCCGTTACATAGCCTCAGACCCACGCTTCGACAACATCCCTCTTATCCTTGAGACCCCCGACGAGGCTCGCTGGGCCGAGGAGATTGCTAAGCTCAAGGCCTTTGCAGCATTATAACGACTAACACATAACAAGTATGAAGAGAGTATTATGCCTTATGGTTGCGATGGCTACCATCGCCGTAGTCGAGGCGCAAGTGACGATTGAGAGACCATATGCCGTAGGTGCCGACATCTCGTGGCTACAGTCACAAGAGGATCACGGCACGGAGTTTAGCGATGGCGGTGTGAAAGGCGATGCCTTGGAGATTCTCCGCGACAACGGCTTCAACTACATACGCTTGCGTATCTTTGTTAACCCCCGTTCGGAGCTCGGCTACTCGCAACGCGACGGTTACTGCGACTTGGAGCACACACTCGAGATGGCCAAGCGCATCAAGGCGGCAGGCATGTACTTTCTCTTGGACTTCCACTACTCGGACAACTGGGCAGATCCTCAGAAGCAGATAATGCCACAGGCCTGGCAGACATTCTCATACGAGGAGGTGTGCAGCGCCGTATATGAGCATACACGCGAGGTGCTTACCGCTCTGGAGGCTCAGGGCACGACCCCCGATATGGTGCAGGTAGGAAACGAGGTGAGCAACGGCATGCTCTGGCCCTATGGCTCGGTGCGCCACTCGTTCGAGGGTCTCTGCGGCCTACTCAAAGAGGGTGTTCGCGCCACACGCGAATATGCCCCCACAGCAGAGGTAATGCTCCACGTAGCCCTTGGCGGCCAAGCCGAGGAGTCGGAGCGTTTCTTTGATGCTATGGCTGAATATGGCGTTGAGTACGACCTTATTGGTCAGTCGTACTATCCCGAGTGGCACGGCACATTGGAGGAGCTGGAGGCAAATGCCAAGGCTCTGGTTATCAAGTATAAGAAGCCTCTTATCGTCGTGGAGTATCGCGACCATTACCTCGACATTGAGCGCATCGTAAGCTCGTTGCCCGACGGTCTCGGACGCGGCACATTCATTTGGGAAGCCACCTCGCCACAGTGGGGCAAGCTCTTCGACAAGGATGGCGCTGCGACACCTGCGCTTGACGACTATAACAGATAACACCACACATAATGGGATTCGTAGAACTTATACTCATCGCCATAGGCTTGGCGATGGATGCCTTTGCGGTATCTGTGGGCAAGGGCATCACGCTTAAACGCGTACAATTTAGCCAGGCCATCACCGCCGGGTTGTGGTTTGGCGGCTTTCAGGCACTGATGCCAATCATCGGGTTCTTCTTAGGCCGCAGCTTCGCTAACTACATGATAAGCATCGACCACTGGATAGCTTTCGGACTGCTTGCGCTAATTGGTCTAAACATGATCAGAGAGACGGTATGGGGTGATGAGGAGGGTCACAACAGCGACTTCGGATTTAATACAATGCTACTTATGGCCATCGCCACGAGCATTGACGCTATGGCCGTAGGTATATCGTTTGCATTTCTCGATGTAAATATCTGGATTTCGGCCGCGGTTATCGGCATTGTCACCCTGCTACTCTCGGGCATAGGTGTATATCTCGGCAGCCTCTTTGGCTCGCGCCTCGGCTCGAAGGCTGGCATCCTCGGGGGCATCATCCTTATTGCCATAGGCATCAAAATACTTGTGGAACACCTCGTAGCATAGCTTTAACGCTCAGCCACAAACGAAAAGAACTCTGCACCAAGGCGCAGAGTTCTTTTCGTTTATGTTATTTGGATCTATTACTTTGCAACGCTCTCTAAGCGCTTCATCATCACGAACATAAAGAGCGCTGAGAGCAAGCAGAGGACAACGAATACCGTCCATACCGACCACAAGGGAAGGCCTGCCCAGAGGAAGCCACCAACAGATACAAGCAAGTTACCGAAGGCGGTAGCCACGAACCAGCCACCCATCATAAGACCCTTGAGCTTTGGAGGTGCAACCTTCGATACGAATGAAATACCCATAGGTGAGAGCAAGAGCTCAGCAAAGGTCAGGATCAAATAGGTAACGATCAACCAGTAGGGCGATGTACGAGTCTCGGGCTTAGTATCAGCCTTGATAGCTGCCAATGTAGCCTCAGCCTCAGCAACCTCCATTGACTCCGCAGCAGGAGCCTCCTCAGCCTTAAGGATTACAACGCTTGCATTGTATGCATCGTAGAATACGGGCTTAGTCTTCTTTGTGAGTTTACCCATAAAGTCGGTAGCAGGCTTAACCTGAGCACCAAGCTCAGTATCCTCCTTCATAGCATCAAGATCCTCAGCAGTAGCAGCCACTGCGTAGTACTCCTTAGCAAATGCCTCTGCCTTTTCTACGGCGATAGCGCGCTGCTGATCGTTAGGAGTATTCAAACCATTAGAGCCAACTGCCATGATTACGAAACCGATAGCTGCAACCAACATACCGTAGGCGATCTTGCGGGGAGCTGAAGGCTCCTTGCCCTTACGTGCCAAAGCACCAAAGATAGCCATTGACACGGGGGTCAATGCAACGACGTAGAAGGGGTTAAACTGCTGGAAGATAGGAGCGGCAACCGATACCTCAGCCTCGGGGCTGATGCCCATAGCGCGGTAAACGAGGAACGCCAACACGCCTGATGCCAACGCGCCTGAAAGAATCTTAGCCTTAGCACCCTCGCTCTGGAAGATTGAGAATGTAGCGTAAACCGCAACGATGATAAGAACGAGGTTCCATACGTCGAACCACATAGTGGTAAGACCAAAGGCGTTGGTATAAGTGAACTCGTCAGCAAAGTAAGTGAGCGTCAAACCGTTCTGGTGGAATGCCATCCAGAAGAAGATAACAACAGCAAATACAAGGCAGAGGGCCACGATGCGCTGCTTAGTCTGCTCTGGAGTGAGGTTATCCTCATACACAGCAGCCTCGCCCTTCTTCTTGCCACCCTCGACATGACGGAACGTAAAGCGGAAGGCGTAGTAGATAAGGATTGAGATGATCAACGCTGCACAAGCGACCATGAACGAGAAGTGGTAAGCATCGTTTGACGACATGCCCCACGCATCCATGGCGTACTGCTTGATACCAACAGCAGTGGTAGGAGCGAACAACGAACCTACGTTGATAGCCATGTAGAAGAGCGAGAAGCCAGAGTCACGCTTATCAGCATACTTGGGATCGTCATAAAGGTTACCAACCATAACCTGGAGATTACCCTTGAACAGACCTGTACCCAAACTGATGAGCAACAACGCAGCCATCATGGCGATCATAGCGATAAGATCGCCTCCCAACGGGAACGACAACAACATGTAACCAGCAAACATAATCGAAATACCGATTGTTACCATCTTACCGAAACCAAATTTATCGGCAAGAATACCACCTACGAGAGGCATGAAGTATACCAAGCCGAGGAAGGTAGAGTAGATAGCACCAGCTGTACCAGCCTCAAGACCGAAGTTCTCGCGAAGGAAGAGTGCGAAAACGGCCAACATCGTGTAGTAACCGAAGCGCTCACCTGTGTTGGCAAGAGCCAAGGCATACAGACCTTTAGGATGTCCTTTAAACATAGTCAAAAAGTTTTAATTAATATATAAATTTATCGTTGTTACAAAAATAACGCAAATCGGACGCAAAGTTAGTATAAAAAATGAAATAACCAATTCCATATCATTGAACGAGCATATAATTCCAATGAAATGGGTTATATGGCTCGACAACCTGTGGCCTTACGACAAATTCTTTTTGTGGACTATATTAATTATATGGGTTATGTGATGCAAGCGGACAAAAGTCTAATTGATACTCAGACCCATAGAACCCGTCTTACCCATAAATTCAAGGTTACTTATTACAACACAAAAAAGGGAGGCCATACGACCTCCCTAAAACAGTTAACTATACAACGATTAGCTGTTAGTGATACGCTCGAGCCACTTAACCATGCCAAGCATGATGCCCATAGAGATAAGGCAGAAGGCTGCGAACACAGCCCAGCACATCCACTGGCTGGGGAATGTGTTAAGCATAGTCACACCGATAGCAATGAAGAGGTTACCGATAGCTGTTGCGGTAAGCCACAATGCCTGACAGATACCCTGCAAGTGGCGAGGTGCAATCTTCGACACGAACGACAGACCCAGAGGCGAGATAAAGAGCTCGGCAACGGTCAAGAAGAAGTAGGTGAGGATAAGCACCATGGGGCTGGTCTTCATAGCAATCTTAACGGCCTCAGCAAGACCCTTGAACTCCTCGCCCGAGGGGTAGTTGTTCGCAACAGCAATGATCGCCAAGAAGATATAAGCACATGCTGCGAGGAACATACCGATAACGATCTTACGAGGTGTAGAGATCTCTTTGCCACGCTTAGCAAGAGCCGCGAAGACGTACATAATGATAGGCGTGAGTAGAATCACAAAGAGGGGGTTGATGCACTGCCAAATCTCAGGCGGGATAGCGTCAGTAGCGACGAAGTCACGCGCAAAGACTGAGAGCGACTGACCATTCTGGTGGAATGAGAACCAGAAGAATACAGCTACGCCAAGTACTGCGAAGAGGGCGTACATACGCTGCTTAATCTCCTTGGCATTTGCCAATTTCTCCTCTGCGGTGTACTCAACAACGGCTGCCTTATCCTTCTTCTCGGGGTTAGGCAACTTCTTCTTGATGCCGATGAAGATAAGCAACGAGGTGAGCATAGCCACAACCGAAGCGATGAAAGAGAAGTGTACACCAGTGTTGAAGATGTTAAGGTACTCGCTACAGAATGCGGCATCTACGATGCCTGAGTGACCCACAGTAGCTGCAAGGCTATTGAGGTTCTCCATATCTGCGGCTGCCATGTTGCCGTCAAGGAACATGTGGCAGAGGCGCGGAAGGTCAGCATTGTAGGTGTACTGGTGCATCTCGAGCCAGAAGCTACGGAGCAATGGTGCGATGAATGGAGCCACAACACCACCGATATTGATGAACACGTAGAAGATCTGGAAACCTGAGTCACGCTTCGACTTAGCCTCGGCCAAAGCCTCGGGGCCACGCTTAGCAGCCTCAGCCTCAAAATTATCGTACATCTGGCCCACGATAGCCTGTAAGTTACCCTTGAAGAGACCGTTACCAAACGCAATTACGAACAACGCGAAACATGTGAAGACAAGCACCCATGACATACCTGCACTCTCCGCAAATACGGGAATAGAGAGCATTCCATAGCCCAACGCCATAACCACAAGACCCGAGATGATGGTGCCCTTGAAGTTCTGCGTACGGTCAGCAATAATACCGCCGGGAAGACTCAACACATAGATTAAGAAATAGAAGACGGCATAGATCCAGCCTGCAACATCATCATCTATACCAAACTTCGAGCACAAGAACAAGAGCAACACGGCATTCATGATATAATAGCCGAAGCGCTCACCCATATTACTCAATGCTGCAGCAATCAAGCCCTTGGGGTGCTCTTTCTGTGCCTTAACTATGTAGAATACCAAGAACGGTATCACTACAATTAGGATGGTGAACAAAATCATCATAGGACGATTTGTCTCCCACATGGTTGAAATAAAAGACATAAAATTTTGATTTAGGTGTTAATAGTATTAAGTGTTTCTATCTCTTCAAAATAATTCAATCTTCTTGTAAAAGTTTTAATCTCTCCTCATATTGGGCAAATATACAAAAAAATATTGTATCTTTGCTAAAAATAAACCAAAAAAAGTATGGAAGAGCAGAAATCTAAACTCGCAATGGTTGCGGCAGATGAGTGGTTACAGCCCGTAGAAGAGGAGATCGAGCGTCGTCATAATATGTATATCAACAGGTTAAACGACATTGAGAAGACTGCAGGGTCGATTGTAGACTATGCCAATGGCTACCGTTACTTCGGTTGGCAGCGTGACGAAGCTATGCGTGGCTGGTGGTTCAGAGAGTGGCTGCCAGAGGCTAAGGATGTGTATATCTTTGGCGACTTCAACTCATGGCAGCGAACGGAGCTGCGCTTGGATCGCAATCGCGAAGGAGTCTGGAGCATCTTCCTTCCCGATGCGATGTATGGTGAGCGACTTACAAATGGCTCACTCTATAAACTTCATATTCACGGCCACAATGGCTGGCGCGATCGTATCCCTGCCTACGCTAAGCGCGTAGTGCAGGATGAGGAGACGAAGAACTACACCGCGCAGTTCGTCGTTGACCAACCCTACAAGTGGAAACACGACGACTTCCGCGCACCGAAGGTTGGCGAGCTGCTCATCTACGAGGCTCACGTCGGCATGGCTGAGGAGCGCGAGGGTGTAGGTACTTACGTTGAGTTCCGCGACAATGTCCTACCGCGCATCAAGGCTGCGGGCTACAATGCCGTGCAACTTATGGCCATAGCAGAGCACCCCTACTACGGCTCATTCGGCTATCACGTGTCGAGCTTCTTTGCCCCATCATCGCGTTTTGGCACGGCCGAGGAGCTGCGCTCGCTTGTTGACCGCGCCCACGAGCTCGGAATTGCTGTAATCATGGACTTGGTACACGCCCACTACGTTAAGAATTTCGACGAGGGTATAAATGAACTCGACGGCTCTAAGCACCACTACTCTAAGGAGGGAGGTGCTGGCTATCAGCAATATTGGGACTCGATGATCTTCGATTACGGCAAGCGCGAGGTGGAGCATTTCCTACTCTCGAACGTAAAGTACTGGCTCGACGAGTATCACTTCGACGGCTACCGCTTCGACGGCGTTACGTCAATGCTATACCACCACCACGGATACGTGGAGTTCGACTGCCGCGAGCGTTTCTTCGACGAGGGTGTCAACCGCGATGCTATCGTCTACCTGACACTTGCCAATAAGCTTATCCACGAGCTGCGCCCCGATGCCATCACCATCGCAGAGGATGTCAGCGGCATGCCTGGCTCATGCGTGAAGCCCGAGGATGGAGGTATGGGCTTCGACTACCGTTTGGGCATGGCCATCCCCGACTACTGGATTAAGATTCTAAAGGAGAAGAGCGACGAGGAGTGGAACATCTGGGAGATGTGGTCAGTGATGACCAACCGTCTGCCATCGGTACGCACGGTGGCCTATGCCGAGTCGCACGATCAGGCTCTGGTTGGCGACAAGACCCTCGCCTTCCGTCTGATGGACAAGGAGATGTACTTCGCAATGGATCGTGCTTCGGAGAACCTAACAATCGACCGCGGCATGGCGCTGCACAAGTTGATTCGCCTCTTCACCATCACTACGGGTGGCGAGGCATACCTCAACTTCATGGGTAACGAGTTTGGCCACCCCGAGTGGATTGACTTCCCACGTGAGGGCAACGGCTGGTCATATAAGCATGCACGCCGTCAGTGGTCGTTAGCCGAAAACGGCTTCTTGCGCTACTCATATCTTGCCGCCTTTGACAAAGCTATGATTGAGACAGTCAAGGAGTATGGCGTATTAGGCGACGGCTACCCTTACAACCACCAGATGGACGAAGAGAACAAGACCATGGTCTACTCGCACAAGGGTCTGCTCTTTGTCATTAACTGGCATCCGACAGCCTCGATTCCCAACTATCGTCTTAACGTGCCATGGCCTGGCAAGTACACCGTCATCTTCTCCTCGGACGAAGAGCGTTTCGGTGGTCACGACCGCGCCGACATCCGAAGCGAGCACTTCACAACGACACATGTTGCTGACGACGGCACGGAGCACTACACAATAGATATTTACAACACATCGCGCACAGGCGTTGTGCTCAAGTGGGAGGAGTAACCCCATACACATAATATAATGAGATACACAGGTTATATACTGATCCCCATCGTCGCGCTATGTGTTGCGGCATGTGGCAAGACAACAGAGAAGGCTGATGGCACGAATGAAGCCAGCGGCTACGAGGAGGTTGCCGAGGAACCTACGGGCGATCCCGCCTTAGCGGAGTATATCGTCATCGCAAAGGAGTCGATGTCGCTACGTCTCTACGATAGTAACAACGCCCTAATCTGTCGCTTCAACGTTGCTACGGGCAAGCATGCCGGTAATAAACAGGAGCCTGGAGATATGAAGACCCCAGAGGGTGAGTTTACCATCAAGGAGATAATACCCTCGCACCACTGGACACATGACTTTGGCGATGGCCGAGGTGCTATCGAAGGGTGCTATGGAAATTGGTTTATTCAGCTCGACATCCCAGAGCATAAGGGCATCGGTATCCACGGCGCATACGACCCACAGACCATCGGCACACGAGCTACGGATGGATGTATCATTCTGGAATATGCCGCTTTGGACAGCATACAGCCACTCCTACGTGCAGGTATGCGCGTGACAATAACCCCTGGTCGCCTTGACTACAAAGCAGATGGCGTTGAGATGCCAGTACCGCAGCCCATAAAGCCCGAGCCCACAGAAGCTCCCGAGGTAGAACCTCAAGAGGTGGAGGTCGAGGGACCTGAGGTTGAGGAGAGCGTAACTACCGATACCCCCGCGGCTGAGACACCAGCCCAAAAGCCCGAGGTTATCAAGGAGAAGGCAACAGCTCCCGTAGAGACTGCTAAAGGCGAGGATGTATGGCACATGGTGGTTGATGGTGACCTGGTTGGTCGCATAGCACAGAAGTACGGCACTACGACGGCCGAGATTCGACGACTTAACCCCGACATCAACATCGACCGCATATCTATCGGTCAGCGTATAAAAGTGAAGGGCACGCCCACTGCAAGTGACACAACACCAAAGGTTGCTCCCGAGGTGAAGCCCGCGGCACCCACACCGGCACAGCCTAAAGCAGATGCAACAACCACGGCAAACAGCGAGGAGGTATGGCATACGGTGGTTGATGGTGACCTGGTTGGCCGCATAGCACAGAAGTACGGCACTACGACGGCCGAGATTCGACGACTTAATCCCAACATCAACATCGATCGCATATCTATCGGTCAGCGTATCAAGGTAAAGGGCTCACCTAAGGTAGCAGCTGTGACACCAGAGAGCAACGTTGCACCCGCCGCAAACAGCGAAGAGGTGTGGTACACGGTGGTGGATGGCGACCTTGTGGGTCGCATCGCGCAGAGATATGGCACGACATCGGCAAAGATTGCGGAGCTCAACCCCGACATCAACATCGACCGTATATCTATCGGCCAGCGTATACGCGTAAAGTAGGACAAACTCTCAGTTTGTATATGGTGCGAGTGGGACATTTTACCCCACTCGTGCTCTTTTTTGCATGCAAGTACGAAATTGGCCGCAGAAAACTCTAAAAACTATAAAACTTTTTTTGTTTTTCAAGTTTTCTTACGTATCTTTGCACGGTAAAATTAGGATTAAACAATGGCTCATAAGGAGGAAATAATCAAACACGCATCAAAGATGTTCGTCGAGCAGGGCATTAAGGCTGTGCGTATGGACGACATTGCTCAGGAGCTAAGCATCTCTAAACGAACTCTCTACGAGATCTTTGGAGATAAAGAGGAGCTCATCTATCAGAGCATCCGCTACTACTCGGAGCAGTCGCGCGACCGTCGTCTAAGCCAGATAACGAGCAACTCGACAGCCCTCGAGACGATGGTCTGCAATCTCAGGGAAATGATGGATTCTGCCCCCATTGCCGGCCGTATGCGCAGAAATATGCGCCGCTTCTACCCCTCGGTCTACGAGCGACTGGAGCGCGACGTACAGTCAAAATCTATGCACGACTTGGAGAACTGGGTAGATAGTTGTGTAAATAATGGCTACTTCGAGAAGAGCATAAATAGGGAGCACACTATAAAACTCATTCATAACTCGGTACACGGCATGCTTATAAACTCACTACACGATGAAACACCATCAAACGAGCTTATTGAGATGACCTTCTATGCACTGCTTATCTTCATACGCGGACTCTGCACGACGGAGGGGCAGCGCTTGTTCGATAGTTGTAAGAGCATATACTTTAAAAAAATATAGGTACACAATATTAAGTCTCGACATGCGTTACGTATTGAATACGTAAGTGCAGGCAAGAGAGAAAACAAATAAAACTAAGATAACATGAAAAAAGTTTTAATGATGATCTGTTTGGGCTTGGCATCACTCGGTGTTGCCGAGGCTCAGATGCAACTCTCGCTAAACCAGGCGATAGAGATTGCACTCAATGACAACCCCACGATTAAGGTTGCAGATTTGGAGATCGAGCGTTACGACTATGTCTACAAGCAGGCAGCCTCAACGCTCTATCCTCAGGTTGATGTCTCGGGTCAGTATGCCTTGGCTATCCGCCGCCAGGAGATGACCGAGGGTTTTTCTTTTGGTGGTAAGAATACGTTTAACGTGGCAGGTAACATTGCGCTTCCTCTCTTCGTACCATCGGTTTACCGACAGATGAAGATGACGCGTACGCAGATGGCAACAGCCGTTGAGAGCGCACGCGCAAACCGCATCGACCTGGTAGCCGCCGTTCGCTCATCATACTATAACGTGCTACTCGCCGAGCAGTCGCTCAAAGTGTTAGAGGAGGCTATCGCCACAACGCAACGTGTCGTTGATAATACTAAGGATCTTTACGACAACGGTCTTGCTTCGGAGTACGACTACCTCACAGCACAAGTGCAGCTCTCTAACCTCAAGCCTCAGGCCCTACAGGCAGAGACAGCTATTGACATCACCAAGCTCCAGCTTAAGATGTACCTCTCTATTCCCGAAGATGTAGATATCTCCGTAAGTGGCTCGCTCGATGACTTCAAGACCGAGGTACTCCTTGGCGAGGATTACTCAACCGACATCTCAGAGAACACGACACTCAAGACTCTCGACCTTCAGCGCGAGCTGCTTGAGCACCAGGAGAAGTTGATACAGACTACGCGTATGCCAACAATCGCAGCCTTCGGCTCTATCTCATATATCGGCCAGGAGCGCATCGACCTTAGCGGCCTTATGGGTGGCGGAGCAGGAGCAGGTGCAGGTGCAGGCGCTGCTACAACTCAGCCCGAGCAGTCTAAGTTCTGGTGGCAGTACCCTATTCAGGTAGGCGCGCAGATTTCTATTCCTCTCTTTGCCGGCTTCAAGAAGACAAACCAGCTCCGTGAGGTACGCAACCAGATGGCTCAGCTCGACCTTCAGCGCGGCTATGCCGAGGAGGGCATCCGACTCCAGGTGCAGGCATCTATCAACAAGCTCCTCACCGCACGCGAGACAATGCTTGCCAACGAGCTCACTGTGGAGCAGGCAATCAAAGCCTACGACATCTCGCTCACACGCTATAACGCAGGTGCTGGAACGATTATCGAACTTAACACTGCTCAGCTCTCGCTCACACAGGCACAGCTAAGCTACTCACAGTCGATCTACGACTACCTCACGGCACATGCAGAGTACGAAAAGTCGCTCGGCTCGGATGATTTTTACTCATCTGCAAACTAACCCAAAAAATAGCGAATAGACTAACAGCGCAAAAATTAAAACAGATATAAATTATGAAGAAGAGTTTAATGTTCATTCTTGCAGTTGCAACAATGGTTGCCTGCAACACAAACCAGCAGTCGACCGCAGACGAAACAGCAGCAACTACCACCGAGGAGAGTGCGATTGCGGTAAAGACTGCCACCGCCGAGGTAGTAACTATCGACCTCACCGAGACATACACCTCGGAGATCCTCCCCTACAAGGAGAACGACATCACCCCCGCAGCCCAGGGATTGCACATCGACCAGATTAAGTTCGACGTAGGCGACCGCGTACGCGAGGGCGAGATCGTAGCAACGCTCAACCGCACAAGCCTTAAGCAGTTGGAGATCAACCTCGCAACTATTCAAGATAGCTACAACCGTATGAAGCCCGTACACGAGGCTGGTGGCATCTCGGACCAGCAGTTTACAGAGATGCAGAACACCCTTAACCTCCAGACCGAGGTTGTTGAGCAGATGCGTAAGAACTCGGAGATTAAGTCTCCCATCTCTGGTATCGTTACAGCACGCAACTACGAGAATGGCGACCTCTTCGCCGGTATGCCGATCCTCCATATCATGCAGATCAACCGCCTCAAGGTTATGGCAAACGTATCGGAGCAGTACTACCCTAACGTTAAGGTTGGCCAGACGGTGGAGATTAGTGTAGACATCTTCCCTGGCGAGGTATTCGAGGGTAAGGTATCGCGCATCAACCCCGCTTTGGATGCTGCCACTCGTACTTTTGGCGTGGAGGTAACAATCCCCAACGCAAACGAGCGTCTTCGCCCAGGTATGTTCGCACGCGCTACATTCAACATGGGTCAGCGTGATGCCGTTATGGTTGACGACATCGCAGTACAGAAGCAGTCGGGTTCATCGGAGCGTTTCGTTTACGTAATCAAGGATGGCAAAGCAGAGTACCGCCTTGTAGACGATGGCCGCAAGCTCGATGGCAAAGTTGAGATCCGCAAGGGCGTAGAGGCTGGCGAGCAGGTGGCTACAACCTCGTTCGTACGTCTTATGGATGGCAAGGCCGTAGAGATTGTGAACGAGTAGTTCGCTCCACGGAGATAAGTAGTTAATGGATAAAGACCTATCTTAAAGATGAAAATTTACGAATCAGCGGTACGAAAACCGATCTCTACCGCACTTATATTCATAGCGGTCATCGTCTTTGGCCTATTCTCGGTGAATAAGCTCGGCGTTGACCAGTTCCCCGATATCGAGGTACCCTACATTAGTGTTATCACCATGTACCCGGGCGGTAATGCCGAGGATATCGAGACCAACATCACCCGATTGTTGGAGGACCAGCTTAACTCTGTCGATAACCTCGATAAGATCACCTCAAAGTCATCGGATAACGTATCAATCGTAACCCTTGAGTTCGAATACGGATGCGATATGACCGAGGCGGCAAATGACGTACGTGACGTTGTGAGCCGCTCGCAGTCACTCCTTCCCGACAACGTAGAGTATCCTACGGTGATGAAGTTCTCATCATCGATGATGCCTATTATGATGCTCTCGATCACCGCAGACGAGAGCTACGCAGCACTGGCTAAGATCCTCGACGACAAGATGGTCAACGAGCTCAACCGTATTAATGGTATCGGTTCTGTTGCCGTTATCGGTGCTCGTGAGCGCGAGGTACAGGTGAACGTAGATCCTAAGAAGTTGGAGGCTTATGGCCTTACTATCGAGTCGCTCGGTGGTATCATCGCTGCAGAGAATGTCAACATCCCCGCAGGTACGCTCGACCTCGGCAACCAGACCTTCAACCTTAAGTCTGACCTCGAGTTCGACGACTCACGTGAGTTGCGCGACATCGTTATCTCGAATATTGGCGGCCGTACAGTGAAGCTTACGGACGTTGCAGAGATCCGCGATACGCTGGAGAAGGCAACTATGGATGAGCGTATCAACGGCCGTAAGGGTGTGCGTGTTATCGTGCAGAAGCAGACAGCAGATTATCGAGGATGTTCAGGCTAAGCTCGCAGAGATTATCCCTACGTTGCCACCCGACTGTAAGGTTGAGACCATCTTCGAGTCATCGCGTGAGATTAACGACGCTATCAACTCATTGGCCGAGACCATCATGTTCGCCTTTATCTTCGTGATCTTGGTCGTTATGATCTTCCTCGGACGTTGGCGTGCTACGTTTATCATCTGCCTTACTATCCCTATCTCGTTGATATGTGCCTTCATCTACCTTTATGCATCAGGCTCAACGCTTAACATCATATCGCTCTCGGCGCTTTCGATCGCTATCGGTATGGTTGTGGATGATGCCATCGTGGTATTGGAGAACATTACAACGCACATCGAGCGCGGCTCGAAGCCTAAGGAGGCAGCTATCTACGCTACCAACGAGGTGTGGTTGTCGGTTATCGCCACGACGCTCGTTGTCGTTGCCGTGTTTATGCCTCTCACCATGCTCCCCGGTATGGCGGGTATCATGTTTAGAGAGCTCGGCTGGATCGTTACGATTGTTGTCTGCGTCTCTACAACCGCTGCTATTACGCTTACACCTATGATGTCGGCATACATGCTTAAGCTCGACGGTGGAGAGCATACGTACCAGGGTATTGGCGTTATCTATAAGCCTATCGACAAGGCCCTCAGATGGCTCGACCGCGTATACGAGAAGGCGTTGCGCTTCGTGGTAAAGTGGCGAAAGACTACTGTACTTGTTCTCATTGCCATCTTTGGTGTGTCGCTATTGCTCATAAGCAAGGTACCTACCGAGTTCTTCCCACCCTCGGATAACGCACGTATTACGATGATGATCAAGATGCCGCAGAACGTCCACGTGGACTACACTACAAAGGTTGCTCGACAGATTGATAACATAATCGCCGAGAAGTACCCATATATCTTTATGGTATCTACCTCGGCGGGTAAGAGCTCGTCGGAGAACGCCTTTGCAGCTATGCAGACCACCGGTTCGCACATCATCAACTACAATATGCGTATGCCCCGTCTCTCGGATATGGATCGTCCCACGATCTTCGAGATTGCCGATGGTCTACGTAAGGAGCTTGCTGCCATCCCCGAGATCAGAGAGTTCACCGTAACGCCTGGTGGTAGCGGCGGTGGCATGGGTGGCGCGAGCACCGTAGATGTCAAGGTATTCGGCCACAACATGGATAACGCAATGGCTACGGCTAAGGATCTCCAGAAGCGTCTATCGCAGCTCAGCACCATGCGTGACGTGCAGCTATCGCGTGAGGACCTCCAGCCCGAGTACAACGTTATCTTCGACCGCGAGAAACTCGCCTACTACGGCATGAACAGCGCAACGGCGGCACAGTTTATCCGTAACCGTATCTATGGCTACGAGTGCTCTAAGTACCGCGAGGATGGTGACGAGTACGACATCGTTGTTCGCTACGACGAGCCCTTCCGCGAGAGCATCGAGGAGGTTGAGAACATCATCCTCTACTCATCAATGGGTCGCCCCGTACGCCTTAAGGAGGTTGCCGAGGTTAAGGAGACGTTCTCATCTCCCGAGATCGAGCGCGAGAACCGTCAGCGTATCATTACCGTTAAGGGTATGGTTGGTGCAGGCGTAGCTCTTGGTGAGGCCGTTGCTGAGGTTAATACCGTATTGGCCGACTATGAGACTCCGTCAGGTATCACCCTCGAGCTCGGCGGTTCTATCGAGGATCAAGGCGAGGCCTTCGGTGATATTGCTACGCTACTCATCCTTATTGTGGTATTGGTATATATCGTAATGGCTACACAGTTCGAGTCACTCATATATCCATTTATCATCATGTTTACTCTGCCATTCGCCATGTCTGGTGTGTTTATCGCCCTCTGGCTCACAAATACACCGCTCTCGATTATCGCACTTATCGGTGCCATCATGCTTGTTGGTATCGTTACGAAGAATGGTATCGTGATGGTGGACTACATGAACCTCTTGGTTGAGCGCGGTATGCCTGTTGGCGATGCAGTTATCGCCGGTGGTAAGAGCCGTCTCCGTCCTGTGCTTATGACCTCGCTCACCACAGTCCTCGGTATGGTACCTATGGCTATGGGTATCGGTGAGGGCTCAGAGATATGGCAGCCTATGGGTATCGCCGTTGTTGGTGGTCTGCTTATGTCTACAATATTGACGCTATTCATCGTTCCCGCCCTCTACGCTATGCTTGAGGGCATCAAGGAGCGCAAAGCGGCACGCAAGGCACGCCTTTTGGCTGAGCAGGAGGCCTTCATTCGCAGACAGAAGGAGGGCAAGCGCATCGAGTTTTAATACCTTGATTAACACCGTGGGTCGATTGCTCGACCCACGGATAAATAACAAATAACCTATGAAAGCATTTTTTATATCATACAATCAGGCACTTACCGACCGTATCAACAAGATGTTGGACGACCATGGTGTGCGTGGCTTCACACGTTGGGCTCTTACCGAGGGACGTGGCTCACACACTGGCGAGCCACACTACGGCACCCACGCATGGCCTTCGATGAACACTTCGGTTCTTGCCATCGTCGAGGACGAGAAGATCGAGCCTCTGTTGGCTGCCGTTCGCGAGATCGACTCGACAACCGAGCAGCAGGGCTCGCGCGCCTTTGTTTGGGATATCACTCAGGCGATGTAATTCAACCCCATTGACAAAAAAATATAGCGAGGTATCAACTACCTCGCTATATTTTTGCTTTATACAGCACCCTTAGTTTATTGGGCTGATGATATAACCATACGAATACTCATCCGCTGTCAGGCGATAGGGATCGTGTGGCGACATACCCCACGAGTTATCGCCGCCAAGACCACGCTGAGCAAGGTCGATGTGGAGGACAACCTCACGACGAGGCTCAATGTCCGAATAGTGCATCTGCTTCTTTAAGCCGAGACCAGGATCGAGATCCTCCGAACGGTGAGGCATAGCACTCACGCTAAGTGGCTGCAAGCCCTCAACACGTACGCCAATACCCTCCTCATTGGTAAGCTCTACCCAGCGCACATCGCTCTTGTTACCCGACTCTTGCGGACGCACGTAAGGGAAGAGTTGCTCGTCGGTAGACTGCTCGTATAAGCCCAGGAATGCCGACTCGCATCTATCCGAATAGTTCTCCCAGGGGCCACGGCCGTAGAACTTGAAGTTCTTGTAGTTCGCGGGGAAGATCATACGCATACCGAAGCGCATCAACTCGGGCACATACTCGCCATCACGTTTCCACTCCACCTCGACCTGAAGCGAGCCATCGGCACGGAATGTATAGATCGTAGTGTAGTACGAAGGTGCATCCACGAGATAGTACTCACCCTTGACAACAACCCTATCCTCATACTCCTCAACCGTAGCACCCAACGCCTTACGGCGGTTTGTGCGCCATACATTGCAAGTACGCTGCATGCCCTCGCCCCAGTCATTATCCGTAGGAGCACGCCAGAACCATGGCTCGGGCATCTCTCGCATAAGGTTACGACCGTTCGACACGTAACGCTCCAGACGGCCATTCGAGGTATTAAACAACACGCCAGTCTCACCCGAGAAGGCAGCCAACCAGTTATCCTGCTTCTCGATCTCAATCACGCCCTCGGGGTGTCCCGTAGGGAAGGTGTAGGGCTGAAGCACAAACTGCTCCTCGGCAACGATATGTCCCTCGTAGAGCATGCCGTAGAGGTGTGCGGGAATCTCGGTGTAGCAAGCCATCACGGTGAGTGTCCATTCCGACGACGAGTCATCGGTGGCGTAGTCGATAGCGACATCTACGCTACGACCCGCAGGGCA
>CALBKP010000097.1 GCA_937895825.1 uncultured Alistipes sp.
GGGTAACGTAAACTTCGACTTCGGTCGCTATGGTGTTGGCTTCACCGCCTCACCGCGCCATGCAGACGGTCTTGTGCTCACAGGACCCATTAGCGCGAATATGGCCGAGGCTCTCGATATATGCTATAACTCTATTGCCGAGCCCAAGATCCTTGTTGTGTGCGGCTCGGAGGCGGTGTCTGGCGGCTTGTATGCCAATAGTCCCGCTGTTGACCGCAGTTTCCTCGATAAGTACCACGTAGACCTATGGCTCCCAGGCGCACCAACACACCCCTTGTGCTTCATCGACGGCATCACGCGCATACGCAAGAAGCATAAGCGATAACGAAGAGTCTTAGATTTGCGGGGGGTAGTTATAGTGACTACAAAGCCTCCAAAAGCAGAGTCTTCGCGGCGTAAATTACCATTTTAAGTGTAGACACAACATTGCTTCGCCTCGGCGGAGGAGGTACGCTCCTTCTGTCGAGGCGAAGCAGTATTAAGAGGAGTAATGTCGAAATATAATCCTTATTCAGCGAGATTGTCTAACATTTAATAGACGTTTCTTAATTAGCATATAAACCTCTTATTATCAGGAGTCTACGCAGACATAACACGTCCATTTATCTATATTTTCACAAGCTTATAACGCGATAAATTGCAATGAGAAGATTACGTCTTTTAAATTATTTCCATTGGAAATATTGTTTATTGGAAATAAAGTGTTATATTTGCGCAGTGAAACTAAAATAATATTAACAATAACTAAAAAAATAGACGCAACATGACTAAGAAATCAATGCCCAAGTACCTCATCGTTGGAGGTGTAGCAGGTGGTGCCACCGCAGCAGCACGTATGCGCCGCAATACAGAGCATGCACAAATCATACTCTTTGAAAAGGGAGAACATATATCCTATGCCAACTGTGGCCTACCATACTACATAGGTGGAGTGATCGAGGAGCGCGACAGGCTCTTCGTACAGACTCCCGAAGCATTTGGCAAGCGTTTCAATATTGATGTGCGTGTAAAGAACGAGGTAACAAGCATTGATACTAAGTTGAAACTGGTACACGTGCGCACGACCGATGGCCGTGAGTACACCGAGACATACGATAAACTTCTTCTCTCGCCAGGTGCTTCTGCCGTATATCCTCCGCTGCCAGGTATAGATAGCGAGGGGATATTCGCACTGCGTAATGTGGCCGATACAGACAAGATTAAGAGCTACATGCAGCACAACAAAGTCAACCGTGCAGTAATTGTGGGCGGAGGATTTATTGGTTTGGAGATGGCCGAGAACCTCAACCACGCAGGGGCAGAGGTGGTCGTAGTAGAGATGGCAAATCAGGTAATGGGGCCAATAGACTTCTCGATGGCATCAATAGTACACAAGCATCTGTTAGAGAAAGGGGTACGTCTATATTTGGAGCAGGCCGTAGACTCATTCTCACACGACAAAGCAGGGATAAAGGTACATTTTAAGTCGGGTGAAACATTGGATACAGACTTAGTGATACTCTCGATTGGCGTAAGACCACAAACATCATTGGCCGAGAAGGCGGGGTTAAAGATTGGTGAGGCACGAGGCATATATGTAAACGAATATCTGCAAACCTCTGACCCAAGCATCTATGCCGTAGGTGATGCCATTGAGTATCCGCACCCCGCAACGGGCAAACCGTGGCTGAACTTCCTTGCAGGACCAGCAAATCGCCAAGCACGAGTGGTGGCCGACAACATTGTCTTTGGCAACAAAGAGAGGTACGAAGGCTCGATAGGGACATCAATAGCCAAGGTCTTCGATATGACAGTTGCATCGACAGGATTGGCGGCAAAGCGTCTTAAGCAGATGGATATACCATATCTCTCGGCAACAATTCACTCAGGGTCGCACGCTGGCTACTACCCTGGAGCACTGCAAATGGATATAAAGATTACATTCTCACCCACCGACGGACGACTCTATGGCGCACAAATCGTAGGATACAACGGAGTGGATAAGCGCATAGACCAATATGCGTTGGCAATAAAGCGCGGGGAGAGCGTCGAGTATCTAACGCGAATCGAGCACGCCTATGCGCCACCCTACTCATCTGCCAAGGATCCCGTAGCAATCTCAGGATATGTAGCTGGGAACATACTTAGTGGCAAGATGACACCGCTATACTGGCGAGAGATGCTTAATGCCAACAAGGCCGAAGTTACGCTGGTAGATGTGCGCACAACAGACGAGGCATCGCTTGGTAGTATCGACGGTGCGATAAACATCCCACTCGACGAGTTGCGCGAGCGCATGAACGAGATACCAAAAAATAAAGCGGTATATCTCTTCTGTGGAGTGGGTCTGCGTGGATACTTAGCATCGAATATCCTCAAGGAGAATGGATACAAGGATGTTCGAAACCTTATCGGCGGATTGAAAACATACGAGGCAGCAACAACGCCACTCCCCCCTACGGCGGCAAACAAGCCATGCCACGAAGACAGCAATGGCTCGACAAAGTGCGGCACAAATGTAATCAGGGTCGACGCTTGCGGCATTCAGTGTCCAGGCCCCATCCTAAAGCTAAAGAGATCTATTGAGTCGATCAAGCCAGGAGAGAGATTGGAGGTAGTTGCAACAGATGCAGGCTTCCCTGGCGATGCAGAGGCATGGTGCAGCACGACGGGCAATAAGTTTATAGGCAAGCACTCCGAGAGCGGTATTTATCGTGTTATAATAGAGAAGGCTGCACCTACAAACCATACGAGCCAACAGTGTACGACGGAGGAGAAGGGCAAAACTTTTATCCTATTTAGCGATGATCTTGACAAAACTTTAGCTACCTTTGTGCTTGCAAATGGTGCTGCTGCCACAGGCAAAAAGGTATCTATATTCTTCACCTTCTGGGGGTTGAATGCAATTAAAAAGAGACCTAAGCCCGCGGTGAAGAAGGATATTTGGGGCAGGATGTTTGGTTGGATGCTACCTTCAGACTCCACGAAGTTGTCGTTATCGAAGTTCAACATGATGGGTGCTGGTGCCAAGATGATGCGCTTCATAATGAAGAAGAGAGGTGTTGATTCACTTGAGGAGCTCAGACAGCAAGCAATTGACAATGGCGTAGAGTTTATCGCCTGTCAGATGTCTATGGATGTTATGGGCGTTAAGCGTGAAGAGTTGCTGGATGAGGTGAATATAGCTGGCGTAGCAACCTATATGCAGAGGGCAGAGCAGTCTAATGTCAACCTATTTATATAGAGGCTAAAACAAAAGAATGGAGAAGGTAAAGTGTATATGTGTTATGCGAGAGTTGGTGATGGCTCTCACAGACTTCGAACATAAGCTCCTACAAGTGCACAATATCACTCTAAACGAGGCGATGGTGCTCTGCGCCGTAGGATATGAGAGCGAAACAGCCACACATATATCCGAGTGTACGGGTCTGCGCCCCTCACACGCCTCGAAGGTGATTGGAGCCTTAGAGCAGCGCGGATTGATAATCCGCCGGATGGGAGAACACGATAAGCGACAGATGTACCTATCGCTGACAAAATCGGGATTAGACCATCTCAAGCAACTCAAGGATTATGAATATGATATTCCAGAGTTACTGAGGCCACTATTCGAATGAGCATTACGCTCAATCGTAGTGTTTCAGTGCAACCATTCGCCTTATCGAAAGAACATGGTGTAACCTGCAACACTCAACAACAATAATGCGACAACCCCGCTCGACATCGGTCAAGCGGGGTTCGTTAACTTACTACGTATGAACAACTAATTGCTTTGGCAGTGTAAAGGGTGAGAAAAAACAGCTGAATGGTTATTCTTTGGCGTAGCTTTACTTCAGATTCTCGCGCATAAAGTTTGCCACCAGGCCTATGACCTGTTGCTTATTTTTACGCAAGAAGTGACCCTCATCATCTAACAGATGCAGGACACAATCCTTATATCCATTATGGTAGCGTTCACCATAAGAGTATGGCACAATCTTATCCAGTTTACCATGAACGATGCTCACCCTACCAGAGTACTGACACGATGTCTCGTAGATAGGTAGCTTCTGGGCTGCAAGGATAAACTTACGACCCAACTTATGGAACATAACGTTTACATACTCCGGAGGGTTCGCAGCATCATACTTACTACCCATGCACTGACCAGCGATGGCATCATCCTTTAACACTGCCGCAGGGGCAAGCAATGCAATGCATTTAGGCTTTAGTGGCGATGACTCCAACTCGCCAGCCAACATTCCAGCAATAACGCCGCCCTGAGAGTGTCCTACGAAGCCAACCTCAGTGACATAATCGAGTCCCTTGACATATTCTAACACCGCCTTAGCATCGGCAATCTCGTTGGCGATGGTCATATCAATAAATTTCCCCTCGCTTCTACCGTGGGCATTAAAATCAAAACTAATTGAGGCAATTCCAAACTCAGCAAGCGCCTTGGCTAAGTTAGGGATTGGATAGATACCCTTATTCGACATAAAGCCGTGCATAAGGATAACCATAGGGCAACGGTCTCTATTAATATCAAAACCCTTAGGCAAGGTAATCTTGGTCGAGATACCCCCCTGCTCACCATATACGTAGTACTCTTGTTTAGGGCATAACATACCTCTCAACGCGCTAAATATTCCCATACCTTAAAATCTATTTCTTATAAAACTTACGATCCAATTTACCATTATAGGTGCGCTGTATCGACTCCACCGACTCGTAATATGTAGGCACCTTATAGGGCTCAAGCTTTGACTTTATATGCAGCGCAAGAGCTCGTTTATCAAGCTCTGCACCATCTGCCAAGACAACAAGAAGCTTAAGCACCGTTCCTATTGCAGGATGCGCATCGGCTATGCATATAGAGTCACGAACAGATGGGTGCGACGCAACAGCACCCTCTACCTCCGAGGGATCAACCTTATAACCACCTACGTTGATAACATCACCCTGCCGCCCTTTAAGATGTATTAGTCCATCGTCATCGATATAACCAAGGTCAGAACCATATATCTTACCATCGCGCAGCACACGGTCGGTACTCTCTCTATCTGCAACATAGCCACTCATAATCGTAGGGCCAGAAACGATAATATTACCATCGGTCGTAACCTCAACCGTTGAGTTCTTCATCGGACGACCAATGCAACCCTCCATATGGCGTCCATCGTTAAAGTTATAGGTACACACCGCACCTATCTCCGTACCGCCAAGCGTATTATAAAGACGTGAATTGGGCAAAGCCTCGCTTAACAACTTCATATCGTGATGAGTGATAGGGGCAGCGCCCGTCTCGATAAAATCAACCTTATCGCGAACCGAGCAGAGTCTATCGTAGGCATGTTGCATGATTAGACGGATGCTTGCAGGGACAAGAAACGTAGCGAACTTGCTAAACGGCAACTCGAAGACATCGAAAAAGGCGTTTATATCCTTAAGACCATCAAGCACACAGATAGCGCCACCTACGGTGAGGGAGGGGTGAATCTTAAACAACGATGCGATATGGTTGAGCGGGCCACTGATGATAAAGAGCAACTCCGGCGTGAAACCGAGGTCGGCAATAAAGTTATCGGCACACGAAACGAGTGCTCTCTCCGAGAGCATAACCCCCTTTGACTTACCCGTGGTACCCGTGGTATAGAGGATGTCGACGATGTCATCGTCATAATCGCACGCCTCCGTCTCCATGGCTATCATCGCAAAAGTCGCCTCGGGCACTTGTGCCTCTAACGGTACTGCGATTGCTCCGATATTGTGAACGGCACAGTAAGTTACCAAAAAGTTGGCATCTTGCGACCCTCTAAATACATAGGGGCGGTGAGGCCTCACACCCGCTAAAAGTAGCTCGTCGGAGCGTAGCTCAATCCTATGCCATAACTCTGCATAGGTTATTTGTTGCGCTCCGCACACAACAGCCACTTTATCGGGAGTTGTTGATGCATAGTGTTTTATACTCTGTTCTAAAGTCATAAGTGCAAACATATTACTGGTTATCACACACAATCTTTGTCTCGACCATCTTTACCAACGAGTCGAGAGTCTTAAAGTTCTTTGGTGTAACATCCTGAGCATTAAGGGGTATATTAAACTCTTTTGACAATACAAACAGGATGATAGTGACGCTCAATGAATCGAGCTCACTAAACAAAAAGTCCGACTCAAAGTCTACAGCGGGCAGGGCATCGGATAACAATGCGTGTACTCTATCTCTCATATCTACTCGATAAATTCTATGTTATTTACAAAATCCTTGGCTGCAATCTCAGCCACACGGCGACGCTCATCGTCCTCGACGTGGGCAACAACCACAATATCGGGATGGGTCAAGGCTATAAGTATGGCCTGCTCACCATAACCGCGGTCATAAAACTCGTAACGGGCGTTGTCGTTAACTATCGTGGTGCTAAAACCTCGCAAGTTAGCATTGACACTCCTCATAATGGACGCACCCTTATATATATATCGTCCGCGTACCTGGCTCACGGGATTCGTGGGATAGCCCAACAACAATGTCTTGATGGTTATCGGATGTTTGCGATACTCTCCCTCTTTTGTTGTAAGCCACCTAAACAACAATGGCGGTATCATATAGGCCATAAGCACCACGCATAACATACCCACGATGGTCACCTCAGCGAGTGAACGCATAGCTGGATGCTGCGATATTATGAGCGTACCAATACCTACGAACATTATGAGTGCCGATTGTAGAATGCTACTCTTATATGACGACAACACCTTGCGTCGATAGGTATACTCGCTCTGACATCCCTCGGTGATAAAGATGGTGTAGTCGTCACCTTGGCCAAATATAAATGTCGCAAGGATAATGTTTACGATGTTAAACTTAATGCCTATAAGTGCCATAAGGCCGAGTATCCATATCCAGCTAATAACCATCGGCAGGAACGATATGATGGCCAACTCCAAGCGTCCGAACGAGAACCACAAGAACAGGAATACGATAACGGAGCAGGCTACACCGATATAGTTAAAATTATCGGACAGGTTATTCGATAACGCACTATTCATGCCCACCACATCAAAGCTCGTATCGAACTGAGCCTTAACATACTCTACGTTATTATTTGCCACGTCAAGAACATTTACTATATGACACATACCATCTGAGTCTGTGCGCGTAACATTCTGTGCGAGCACAAGGTCAGTAAGCGTTCGGAAAGACTCTATATCTTGTGCAGAGCGTACCGATGTATCGTTGATAAGTTCCATAAAGGGGGTAAATGCCATTGCTGAGAAACCATGCTCTACAGCCTTAGCTGATAGATCACCTGTAAACACACTTCGATACTTAGTCGTGAACTCATCCCAACGCTTCAGTCGCTCAGTCTGCTCCGCCTTGGATACCAGGAACTGCGAGACACCAGCATAGCTGTTAACTACCCCACCACGCACTAAGCTATCAATGGCAGGCACAAGTGCGCTATTTTGTTGCAGCGCCTCATCAAACGTAGCACCCGAGGCTAAGACGTAGACCTTGCTACTTTCATGATTAGAGCTCTGCGACAACAAGTCGTTGAAGTAGCGCATATCCTCCCTCTGCTGCTCAGTCATATAGTTACAATTAGCAAGGTTGGAGTCGAACTCCGTATTCTGGCTATAAATGGCGAAAACTAATGTGGCAACGACGACAACCGCCACAACAACCCTGCTTCGTTCGGGCGAGATGGCCGCTATGCGGTCGATAAGTTTGCTCTCGGTCGATACACGGCTGCTTGTCGTTACCATATGAGGCATATAGACCAAGACGAAGAGTATTGTTCCTACCAGCAACAACGAGGCAAAGAGGCCCAAGTCACGTAGTGCAACAGATTGCAATGGTGTGAGCGTTAAGAATGCACCAACCGTGGTAATGTTACCGATAACCAGCGGGAGCATTATCTGCCGTATTGTTCGCTTAATGTCGCGCTCATGCGATAGATGCACTATAAGATGTAACGGGTAGTTTACAGCAATACCCAATATTACACTCGATATGCCGATGACGATAATAGACACCTCACTATTAAACAACGATATGCCGCCCATGGCAAAGAGCCACCCCCACCCGACCGAGATAAAAATGAGCACAATGTTTCTAAACGACCTAATAGCGTATGCTGCAAGTAGTACTATAAGCACCACTGAAAGGGCAATAGCCATCATGCTATCAGTCTTTATACGCGAAGCGTTGCCAACTGCTATTTCGGGGCCGCCAACAACGTGCGCATCAATATCAGGATACGCAGCTTCCATCTGCTCGATAGACTCATTAATGATGGTGAGTAGCTTGGCGTTATTCTCCGTCTCGCTACCCCCAAATGGTGAATCCAACATTGCCACGGCACGGCTCATGTCTGGTGTGAAGATGTAACCATCATACATCTCAAATACCATCTGCTGGTTAGCACTCTGTAGCTTTGCAAGCACCGGTGTAAAGAGTGCCAACGGGTCACGCGAGATGTTGTGCGTCATCATACCACCCGTTGGAAACATCAACATCTCGAGGTTTCGCTGCAGTTGTTCGTCTATATACTCTGGCTCATCAAGCATAGCCTCCATACGCTGATAATCCGAGTCGGTAAGGAAGTATGGTATATTATCATAGACAAACTCCGTAAGCTGACGTACACTATTCATATCCATCTGCACCGTGAGGTTACTACACCACCCCTCAGTATCATGCATAGCGACCTGCTCGACGAAGTAATCAATTGCCTCAACCGTCATGTCGGCATCGTCGGGGTTACTGAAGAGTATGAACAGCCTATCTGCTCCCGAGATATTCTGATACACCTCGATCGCCTTCTGCTCACGGGTATTCAATGGCAAGAAGTCGTTGATATTTTCACTATAATCCAACGTAGCGACAAGTGATGCCAAAAGCACCAAGGTAGCAACAAGCGATAGCCACAAAAACTTTGTGTGCCCACGCAAGTAGTCGTATATCTTAAGAATAGTCCTCATATTGCCACATAAAATAGGTACTTACAATCCTACTTGACTTGCTCCGCCTCGTTAATCTTGTTCAATATATAGTTTCTGCCAAGAATAGCCTCACATGTATTAATCGCTGTGAGGGGCACTCCGCAGAAGCCGTGGATATTACAATTTTGTCCCGTGAGTAACAGATTCTTTATCTTAGTCACGATGGGCACCTGCGACAATACTATATTGTTACAATCCTTCGAGTAACCACACATCGCACCCTCCTTGACGGCATAATAATCACGTATTGTGAGAGGCGAAGCGGTATTTATTTCCTCAATATAGTCCCTAAAATCGGGATACAGCTCCTCCATACAACACAGCAACTTCTCCTTACATTCCTCTTTCCATGCTATGTACTCCTTAGGGCGATGGCCAAGAGTTGAGTCCTCCCACTCCTTCACCCTATCCCAGGTTATGGGTGCCGTCACAATCATCTTAGTCGAGAACTCTCCCTGCGCAATCTCTGGAGGTGTCATATATAGGAATCCCAACGGCCATGGTCTGTCGCTACGATCGAAGTTCCACACCTCGTCATATCGGCTCATGTAGTAGCGCGAGTGGTTCATATAGCGGAACACTCCAGGCTTAAGTTTTATGTTTAGCGTAAATGCCGAATAGGAGTTCGGTATATCCTCCAATCGTGTGCGGTAGGCCTTAGGCAGAGCCGACTCGTCGTCCAAGAGCCTTAGCAGCGAGCAGGGGTGAATTGCACTGATATAGTAGTCCGCCGTGAAGGTACGACCCTTGCGCGTAGTAACACTCGTGATGTTTCGTTCACACGTGGCTATATGCTCAACACCATCGCCAACGATAACCTCACCACCACACTCTACGATCAAGTCTCTGAGCGTATTCGCAAAGAGCTGGCTGCCACCAGCAAAGCGGCTTGGCCCATCGATATAGAGCACCGAGATAAGGGCGTGGATATATGCCGGAGTCATATTCTTACGGCCGGCATAGAGCGGATTCATATATGCCAAGACGCTACGCAGATGCTCATCCGTGATATACTTTGCAATAAGCTCATTGGCCGCAATCAAGAAGTCGTCGCAGTGGCTCTGGATATAGTCGACCGAGGGGCGGAGGAAGAACATATCCAACTCGCCAACAATGTTATATATCGCCTCAACATAACATCGCAGATTATCTCTCTGCTCGGGGAACGACTCTGCCAGCGTATCTACAAATCGCTCTTTGCCCTGCGCTATGCGGTATGTCTGCTTATCCTCAGCAAAGTATAGCACATCAATCGGGTCATCGTCAACATCCATGATCTTCACCTTATCGAAGATACCGAGATACTCGCAAATACGACGTATATTTCCACCCTCACGCATGCCACCGATAACATGCATACCTGTATCGTAGACCTCACCAAAACGGGTAAAGCTCTGCAAACCTCCACCCACTGATACGTTCTTCTCTATGACCGTAACACGAATATCCTCTTTTGCAAGGAGCGCTCCGGTGAAAAGGCCACCTAATCCACCACCAATAATTACTGCGCTTTGTTTCATACGCTATCTATTTGCTTCGTTTATCTGTTTGTAAATAGTCTGAGGATCCACCAACTCACTACATGTCACTATAGAGGCGACAATAACACCAAGGAAACCATGCGAGTTGACATTCTGCCCTGCAAGCAACAAGTTAGGAATTCTTGTTCGGTATGGCACCCTACCTGCTGCACCCAGCGTCACATCCT
>CALBKP010000098.1 GCA_937895825.1 uncultured Alistipes sp.
GGTCGCGCTGCGCGCTAAAGGGTTGCTGGAGGGTTGTTCGCGGACTTTGTCCGCTAAAGGGTTGAGAAAGCGTTTTGCCTAACCCCCACTACATAATCAACCCAAAACACTTTAACAACCCTTTCAACAACCCTTCTACAACCTTTCAACAACCCTTCTACAACCCTTTCCACAACCCTTTTTACAATCCTTTCTCTAAAAAAACTTAAGAAATTATTAAAACTTTTTAGTAAATTATTTGTTTATTTAAAAAATACCCCTTACCTTTGCAGTGAAGTTTTAAGGTTCATTTAGGTTAGTAGTTTTAGGTTGGAAGGGCCTATCGGAAGATTGTAGCAATAGTCGCAAGCTATGAAAGGTTAGTTGCGAGTATTGTTACTAAGAGGGGCGACGGTGCTCGTCGCTCTGTCGAATATCTTTCGGTAGACCCTAATTTTTTGTGCGTTGGCCGCGCTGCAGGCGTGCCTTGCGGGTTAATTGGGTCAGATGGGTTAAATGAGTCCAGCAGACTAAAGCTCTGTGGTACTCAGCCCCATAGAACTCACAAAACCCATAGCCCCCATCCTCCTTTAAAACGGACAATCCTCATCCCACGCAGCCATGCTCTGACGCGGAGGCTCGGAGAACAGAGCAGAACTTACGTCCGAAAAGTTCGCCTCGTTCGCCCCGTTCGTTTCGTTCGTTTGTTCGTTCTGTTCGCTCGGGGCAGACCCCGCCACACGAACAACGTTACCATCGAAACATAGAAGCCCACGGTCAACACAACTGCGCACAATCTTCTGCGCGGCACGCTGGCCCACGTGGCGCAGCTCCATAACCTTATTAATCAGCGTAGTACGCTCGATAGTACCACCGTACATGTCCTCAAGCAGAGCCACCACCTCATGGCGCTCGCCCTGCTGCTGCGGCATATCGCACACCTCGGGGATACCCTCCTCGTTGACCCTGAACGCAAAGCGCTCGAAGGGCTCATTGCGGCAGAACTGCGGCTCGACGATAGATACCTCGCCGGCACGGTGTACAAATATCACCGTCTCGGCCTTGCGTTGCAGCGACGAGCCGAGATGACCACGTGCCTTATCACTCCCAGGATTGGTATGCAATATACACAATATGTGAGTGTTGTCACGTGTAGACATAGCCATAAGCTCCGTAACGAGGGCATCGCTCTCCTCCAAGTCGTTAGTATTGCGCTGGAGGTCGGCAATGCCATCAATAACTACGATGTCGTAGTGCAGCAGGCGCATCGCCGTATAGAGCATACCTTTACGCTCTGAGGGCGATAACTCTCTGAGTGCTAAGGTTGTTAGGCGTGGCTCACATTTAGCACCGCCAAGTGCTGCACCCGTCATACGGGTAATGCGCTCGACAACCTTACGCACGTGGCGCTCGCCCTGCTCCGTATCAACCCATAATACGTTGATATCTGCGTTGTTATCAACGTTTTTAAAGTTGTTGATACGCTTAAACGGCACGGCCATAGCCGAGGCTACAAGTGCTGAGGCAAGGAATGTCTTTTTAGACTTTGCCTCGCCACAGATGGCCGAGAGGTTACCCACCGAGCATACACAACTATTGTTGATGCTTATTAGTGGCTTAACCTCGGGCAGCTCCTTCTCCATGTCGACGACATAGGGCTTCACAAGCTCCTCGTCGAGGTCGTACTGCCACGCCTTGATGGCACGCTCAAGGGCTCGGCCTGTTAAGCCATTGAACTCAGGAGGCATGGGTGCTGCACCATGCACACCCGATGCAGTGGGGTGTAATGAATTACTCTCCATAATGTAATAAATTAAGATATTAGTATGTATTCAGAGAGAAAGGATGCTCGATAGGTTGCAAACAGTAGCACCACTTTCTGGGTGCAAATATACAACAATTTAACAGCGATAATTTCTAAATAAATTAGAAAATGCAATTTTTTTTTGTGGGGGGGGGTCGCGCAAGCGAACAGAACGAACAAACGAACGAAACGAACAGGGCGAACAGGGCGAACTTTTAGGTGAGCGGAAGGGTTAAGAGAGGGGTTGCTCGCGGGCGGTGCCCGCTAAAGGGGAGATTAAGGGTTGTTCGCGCTGCGCGCTAAAGGGTTGCTGGAGGGTTGGTCGCGGGCGATGCCCGCTAAAGGGATGAGAGAGGGTTGTTCGCGCTATGCGCTAAAGGGTTGTTGAAGTGTTGCTCGCGGGCGATGCCCGCTAAAGGGTAAAAGTGTTTTTGCCTAACCCGTACACAACAACCTACCCAAAACACTTTTACAACCCTTTCTACAACCCTTTCAACAACCCTTCAACAACCCTTCAACAACCCTTCAACAACCCTTTTTACAACCCTTTCAACAACCCTTTCCACAACCCTTCAACAACCCTTTAACACTCCGCCCCCCTCTTTCTTCCCCTCAACTAACTAAAAACACGCCACTCCCAACCATTAATTAAAATTTTTTTGTATCTTTGCGCCATTGCGTATATATACTAAGGTATAAATAACTAAAAACATATAAAAAACAGACAATTATGGGAAGAGCATTTGAGTATCGCAAGGCGAGAAAGATGAAGCGCTGGGGACACATGGCCCGCGTGTTCACAAAGATTGGTAAAGAGATCGAGATGGCCGTGAAGGCTTCGGGTCCCGACCCCGCCTCTAACCTCCGCCTGCGTCTGCTTATGCAGAATGCCAAGGCCGAGAATATGCCTAAGGAGAACGTTGAGCGTGCCATCAAGCGCGCCACAGATAAGGACTCTGCCGACTACAAGGAGATGATCTACGAGGGCTACGGCCCCCACGGCATCGCCGTACTCGTGGAGACCGCCACCGACAATACCAACCGCACCGTAGCATCGGTACGCATGTACTTCAACAAGTATGGCGGCACGCTCGGCACATCGGGCTCGGTAGGCTTCATGTTCGAGCACAAGTGCGTGTTTAAGTTCAAGCCCACGGCGGGCGCTGACCTCGAAGAGATGGAGCTCGAGATGATTGACTTCGGCGTTGACGAGTTCTACTCGGAGGATGGCGAGGTAACGGTATATGCTGCCTACGAGTCATTCGGCCAGATTCAGACATGGATCGAGTCTAAGGGCTACGAGCTCGTCTCGGGTGAGGCTGTGCGCATCCCCACCGACACCAAGGAGCTTACCGCGGAGGAGCGCGAGGCTGTGAACAAGCTCATCGAGCACCTCGAGGAGGATGACGACGTTACGAACGTCTATACCACGATGGCCGAGAGCGACGAGGACGACGCTGAGGAGGAGTAGAGAAAACAATAGGTTAGTAATTACCCACAACTAATTGCTAACCTCCCACTACTGAATACTAATTACTAATTTCTCACTAAAAAGATGAGCAAGTTTAACGAATATAAGGGTCTCGACCTCGCAGGCGTTGCCGACGATGTGCTGAAGCGCTGGACAGAGGACGACACCTTCCATAAGAGCATCACAACACGTGAGGGTCACCCCACGTTCGTATTCTACGAGGGTCCACCCTCGGCTAATGGTACGCCAGGCATCCACCACGTGATGGCACGTACCATCAAGGATGTATTCTGCCGCTTCAAGACACAGCAGGGCTACCTCGTACACCGCAAGGCTGGCTGGGACACGCACGGTCTCCCCGTGGAGCTCGGCGTGGAGAAGAAGCTCGGCATCACCAAGGAGGACATCGGCAAGAAGATAACCATCGAGGAGTATAACAAGCAGTGCCGCGAGGCCGTGATGGAGTTCACCGACATCTGGGAGGACCTCACACGCAAGATGGGCTACTGGGTGAACATGGACGACCCATACATCACCTACGACAACAAGTTCATCGAGACGCTCTGGTGGTTACTCAAGCAGCTCTACGACAAGAACTTACTATACAAGGGATACACCATCCAGCCCTACTCGCCCGCAGCGGGCACTGGCCTCTCGACACACGAGCTCAACCAGCCCGGCTGCTACCGCGATGTTAAGGATACGACGTGTACGGCTCAGTTCCGCATCCTCGCCCCCAAGGCCGAGATGGAGGGCTGGGGCACACCCGTTTTCCTCGCCTGGACGACAACTCCCTGGACACTGCCATCGAACACCGCACTCTGCGTAGGTCCCAAGATTGACTACCTCGCCGTGCGTTCGTATAACCCCTACACCGCCGAGAAGATTACCGCCGTCGTTGCCGAGCCGCTGTTGTACTCTATCTTCAACAAGAAGGGCGAAGAGCTGGCGCTCGACAGCTACAAGGCTGGCGATAAAGTTGTCCCCTTCGAGGTTGTGGGCAAATGGCGCGGTACGGAGCTCGAGGGCATGCACTACGAGCAGCTTCTACCCTGGGTCAAGCCCACGGAGGTTGATGAGGCTGGCAACTGGAAGGATGCCTCGGCTAAGGCCTTCCGCGTGATCCTCGGTGACTACGTGACGACGGAGGATGGTACGGGTATCGTACACATCGCACCTACGTTTGGTGCCGACGATGCCTTCGTAGCACGTCAGGCAGGCATACCGTCGCTCTTTATGATCAACAAGCGCGGCGAGACACGCCCTATGGTCGACTTCACGGGTAAGTTCTACCTCAAGGCCGAGCTCGACGAGGCATTTGCCGCACAGTGCGTTGACGCTGCCTATGACGAGTATGAGGGTCGCTTCGTGAAGAACGCCTACGACCCGCAGTTCACCGTCGATGGCCGCTACGACGAGAAGGCCGCCGCTGCTGCCGAGAACCTCGACATCTACATCTCTATCAAGCTCAAGGAGTCGAACAAGGTGTTCAAGATCGAGAAGCACACGCACAACTACCCCCACTGTTGGCGTACTGACAAGCCCGTCTTGTACTACCCCCTCGATTCATGGTTTATCCGCACGACTGCCTTGCGCGAGCGCATGATGGAGCTCAACGAGACCATCTACTGGAAGCCCGAGTCGACGGGTACCGGTCGCTTTGGCAAGTGGCTCGAGAACATCAACGACTGGAACCTCTCGCGCTCACGCTTCTGGGGCACACCGCTGCCCATCTGGGCTACGGAGGACCGCACCGAGCTTAAGTGCATCGGCTCTGTCGAGGAGCTCATCACGGAGATTGAGAAGGCTGTGGCCGCTGGCGTTATGGCCGAGAACCCATACAAGAACTTCAAGGTGGGCGATATGTCGAAGGAGAACTACTCAACCGCAAACATCGACCTACACCGCCCCTATGTTGATAATATCGTGCTGGTGTCGTCTAAGGGCGAGCCTATGCGTCGTGAACCCGACCTCATCGACGTATGGTTCGACTCAGGCGCTATGCCCTATGCTCAGGTACACTACCCCTTTGAGAATAAGGAGGGCTTTGACCAGATCTACCCCGCCGACTTCATCGCCGAGGGTGTCGACCAGACACGTGGCTGGTTCTATACGCTCCACGCCATCGCCACAATGTTGTTCGACTCTGTGGCGTTCAAGAACATCATCTCTAACGGCCTCGTGCTGGACAAGAACGGCAACAAGATGTCTAAGCGTCTGGGTAACGCCGTAGACCCATTCGAGGTGTTGAAGAAGTATGGTGCCGACGCTACACGCTGGTATATGATATCTAACTCGCAGCCATGGGATAACCTCAAGTTCGACGTTGATGGCGTTGATGAGTGCCGCCGTAAGTTCTTCGGTACGTTGTACAACACCTACTCGTTCTTCGCCCTCTATGCCAACATCGACGGCTTCACGGGCAAGGAGGAGGAGATAGCCATCGCCGAGCGCCCCGAGATCGACCGCTGGATTCTCTCGGAGCTCAACTCACTCGTTCGCGACGTTACGGGCTACCTCGAGGACTACGACCCCACGCCCGCAGCACGCCGCATAGACCAGTTCGTTGGCGAGTTGCTCTCTAACTGGTACGTACGCCTCAACCGTAAACGTTTCTGGGGTGGCGAGCTTACGACCGATAAGTTGGCCGCATACCAGACGTTGTACACATGCTTGGAGACCGTGGCAATGCTCGCAGCACCCATCGCTCCGTTCATCACCGACCGCATCTTTACGGACCTCAACGCCGTGAGTGGCCGCCACACGGAGTCATCGGTACACCTTGCCGAGTACCCCAAGTGCAACGACGCTCTCATCGACCGCGAGCTCGAGGCTATGATGTCACTCGCACAGCAGAGCTCCTCTATGGTGCTCGCACTGCGCCGCAAGGTGAACATCAAGGTACGTCAGCCACTGCAGAAGATCATCGTTCCAGTCTTGGACAAGACCATGGCCGCACATATCGAGAAGGTACGCACGCTCATCATGAACGAGGTCAACGTCAAGGACATCGAACTTATCTCGGACACCACGGGCATCATCACCAAGCGTATCAAGCTCAACTTCAAGACCTTCTGCCAGCGTTACGCACAGCTCGCCAAGGCTATGTCGGCACTCGTTGCCACCTTCACGCAGGAGCAGATTGCCGCCATCGAGGCTAATGCCGAGACCACGCTCGAGGTTGCTGGCCAGAGTGTGACCGTCACCCCTGCCGACTTCGACATCACGTCGGAGGATATGCCCGGCTGGCTCGTGGCATCGGAGGGTAAGCTCACCGTTGCGCTCGACATCACCATCACCGACGAGCTTCGTCGCGAGGGTGTTGCCCGCGAGCTCGTAAACCGCATCCAGAACATACGTAAGGATTCGGGCTTCGAGGTTACCGACAAGATTCGCGTGGAGATCGAGGCTACGGAGCTCACCACGCCCGCCGTTGAGAGCTTCGCACAGTACATAGCACAGCAGACCTTAGCCGTGGATGTCAAGGCTGTTGCTGCCCCCGCAGGCGACTTTGTTATCGACTCGGACATCGACGAGGCACCGCTCAAGATAGCCGTTACAAAGGCATAGCGCGGCGATTTGCATCATTATCAAGGTGTAGTCCCACTCTCGGGGCTACACTTTTTTATGCATTTTTCCTACTATTATTTGCACATGTCACAATTTTTGCTTATCTTCGCTTATTATAAGATGTATAACCGTACTAAAACGCTACGATTATGGCAGAGGAAAAGACCCGTTACAACGACGCTGAACTTGAGGAGTTCCGCATCTTGATAGAGCAGAAGTTGGAATCAGCACGCGCCGACTACGATATGTTGCGCACGGCAACAAGCAACGAGAACGACACCGAGGACTCGTCGCCCACGTTCAAGGTTATGGAGGAGGGAGCCACCACACTCTCACGCGAGGAGTATGGCTCGTTGGCACAGCGCCAGGCTAAGTTCATCCGCAACCTCGAGATGGCCCTCGTGCGCATCAAGAATAAGACCTACGGCATCTGCAAGACCACGGGCAAACTCATCCCCCGTGAACGTCTATTGCGCGTGCCCCACGCCACCGAGTGCATCGAGGCCAAGAACGCCCGCAAGTAGTGCATCCGAGAGGGCTGCAGGGGGCTGTAGAGGGCTTAGAAGGTTGCAGGGGGCTGTGTAAGGCAGCAACATAGGCGAAACGACAGAGAGTGCGATGGTAGCCGATAGTGCGTGCAGGATAGAGTTAAGGGTAGTACCTTTGGGTACTACCCTTTTTTAGAGCTATTGAGCTACGCCGCCAAGAAGCGAGCGAACGAGCGAGACGAACACCCCGTTCGCCCTGTTCGTTTCGTTCGTTTGTTCGTTTGTTCGTCCCCAAACAGTGCTATGGGTTCTGTGAGGCTGAGTATCGTGTGAGGTCTTAGTCCGCTGGTCTCACTTAACTCATTTAACCCAATTAACCCATAAAAAAGACTACCGCGGGATAGTACTCAAACGTACAGCCCGTGGTAGTCTACCTTTAGGGATGGGTCGAAGATGACCCCCTATCACAAGAAATTACAGTTTAACGCCATAGGCAAGATCACCCGCATCGCCAATGCCCGGAACGATATACGACTTTGAGGTAAGCTCGGGGTCGACAGCGGCACACCATAGGGTACACTTCGTAGTGTCGGTGTGCTTGAGCACATAGTCCACGCCCTGCTCCGAGGCAAAGACCGCAGCAAAGTGCGTATGCTCAGGCTCGCCAGCACGGCGTACGAGCGCGTCGTAGACAAGCATCAGCGACGTTCCCGTGGCAAGCATCGGATCGACAAGAATGAGGGTCTTACCCGAGAGCGACGAGGTAGAGACATACTCCACATCGACGATGAACGACCCATCGGGACGACTCTTGCGATATGCCGACACAAAGCCGTTATCGGCATCGTCGAAGTAGTTGAGGAAGCCCTGGTGGAACGGCAAGCCCGCACGCAGGATTGTGGCGATGACCACCTTGTCCGATATCTCCTCCACGGCAGCAATGCCGAGGGGTGTCTCCACCATGCGCGTCTTGTAATTCAGCTTCTTAGATATCTCGTAAGCCATAATCTCGGCTACGCGCTCCATGTTGCGACGGAAGCGCATAGAGTCGCCCTGCACAGCCTTGTCGCGCATCTGGGCGAGGAACTTGTTGAGAATAGTGTTCTCCTTGTTGAGTATCTTTACCATAGCTATAATGTATTGATTATCGGGTTAGTACAAGAAGTTATTGAAGGGATAACGCCCCGCATGTATCTCGCGCACCATGCCGTAGAGGTCGGAGCGTAGCTTGTCGATGCCCGTCTTGTCACGTGCCGAAATGAAGATGCAGGGGGTATTGGCCTTGGCTATCCAGCTCTTCTTGAGGTCGTCGAGCGACATATTCTCCTTCGTGGCGGGTGTCAGGTCGTCCTCCTCCTTTGGCGTGTAAGTGTAGGCATCTATCTTGTTGAATACAAGGAACGTAGGCTTATCGCCCGCGCCTATGTCCGCGAGTGTCTGCTTAACCACAGCAATCTGATCCTCGAAGCCTGGGTGCGATATGTCGACAACGTGGAGCAAGAGGTCGGCCTCGCGCACCTCGTCGAGCGTCGACTTGAACGACTCGATAAGCTCTGTGGGGAGCTTGCGAATAAATCCCACGGTGTCGGACATCAGAAACGG
>CALBKP010000099.1 GCA_937895825.1 uncultured Alistipes sp.
GCATCCTTAATCTCCACCTTGCGGAAGCCCGTGCGGCACGACGTAGCCTCGATAACCGAGCCATCCTGAGCCTTGAGCGTAACAACCGTAGTATAGAGGTTGGGCTTCTCGTGGCTCCAGAGCTTAACCTTCGCGATCTGGCGGTTGATAACAACGTCTGCAGTCGCCTTGGCAGCCACAGCCACGCTTCTTGTATTCTTAGTCACAACTTTACCGCTGGCATCCAAGAGTTGGAGTTCCACGTATCCGTTAAATGCCTTATCTTCAACATTATCAATGGTTACCGTCGCACTATACACACCATTGCGATAGTTCTTGTCCAAGTCGCCGATAACAAACATATCCCCGATACGCACC
This sequence comes from uncultured Alistipes sp., assembly GCA_937895825.1. Lineage (GTDB taxonomy): Bacteria > Bacteroidota > Bacteroidia > Bacteroidales > Rikenellaceae > Alistipes. The sequence continues at coordinate 358 of CALBKP010000099.1, forward strand.
TGATCTACTGTATAGACCTTAACACCACGGTCGAAGCCCGACAATCGCCAGAAGTCCTGATCCTCAAGGTATGAGCCATCAGCCCAGCGGTAGCCCTCAACAGCGAGGGTATTCTCGCCCTTACGTGCCAACGCCGTGATATCAAACTCCACGGCAGTCTTCGTTCCCTCCGAGTAGCCCACGTTCTCGCCATTGAGCCATACGTGCATAGCTGCCAAGCCCGACTCGAAGTGGAGGATTATGCGTCGTCCATCCCACTCTTCGGGCAACGTGAAGGTGTGTCGATAGCAACCCGTTGGGTTATCGTCATGTGGAATGAAGGGGGGATTCATCGGGTGTGGGTAGGTTACGTTCGTGTAGATAGGCACACCGAAGCCCTCAACCTCCCAGTTGCCTGGTACGGGCATCGTTGTCCACGCCGTGTCGTCATAACCCTCAGCCCAGAAACCCTCAGGACGCTCCGAGGGGGTCTTGGTCCAGTGGAAACGCCACTCGCCACTGATATCCATCACATAGTCCGAAGCACCACGCTCGGCAGCCTCGGCTGTTGTTGCATATGGTGTAAGTGTTGCGCGCGCTGGGAGCTTGTTGATAGCATAGATCTCGGGTTGCTCCCAGTAGGGGCGCGGCTCATCAGCCTGCACGCTAAAACTTACTGCAGAGATAATCACCGCACAAAGTATCGAATAAAGTCTTCTCATAGGTTATTTAAGTATTAAGTCGTCGGTTGTAATCTTAGGAACATAGTGTGTGCCCTCCTCGCGATAGTAGTTGAGGTTATCGCCCGGATGACAGTCACGAAGTACGATATTCTCGGCGGGGCGACCGATGGCAAGGACTAACAGCGGCTCATACTCCAAGCCGAGCTCCTCCCTCAGCGCTGCGTGGTCGAATGCACCAATACAGATACCGCCCAAGCCTATCTCAACAGCTTGCAGTAGCATCGACTGCGCCACGATGCCGAGGTCCATATCTACGTACTTCGACTCCTCGACCGTCGAGCATATCACCACAAAGGCATTAGGCTCAGTGCCCGGAAATGGTAGCTTTAGTTCGGGTAGAGCTCCACCGAGACGTATATGACGGAGCACCTTTGCCGCCTCATCCTTAAGCACAGGTCGGAAGCGTAACACCTGCTGATTACGTGCCGAGGGGCATAGGTGAGCCACCTCGATAATCTTACGCAACTGATCCTCGCGCACCGAAAATGATGTGTCGTAGCCACGATAGCTACGGTTATGCTTCAGTAGTCGCACAAGCGAAGCCGTACGCTTAACACGAGGCTGCTGCTGGGTATAATCCTCCATTCGCTTCTCAAGGTAGTTATCTGCCATGGTTCACACATCTTATAAGTTACGCATCCTACTCCACCACAATTGGGCGATACAAGTCTACATCGCCGTCACACACAACGGCCATTATGACGGCAAAGATAATATAAAAAACTAAATATTCAATAAGACAAATCACATTCATAACGAAAATGGGGTCAACCCTATAAAGGATCGACCCCATAATCAATGAGAAATATTACTTGACTTACTCGAGCTCGATGCCGTAAGTCTTCTTGATCAACTCCTTAGCGCGACGGTGGAATGCCTCCGAACCGCTCTCAATCTTACGCTCGGGAATTACGCGCTCGTACTCCTTAATCTCGATAGAGCGAACAGGAGTGATAGAGTAAGTACGCTGCATAGGTACTGGAGCCTTACCGAGCGACTTAACAGCAGGTGCCTCAGATGTGGCAACCGATGCGTTAGCCTTAGTAGCTGTGCGAGTTGCATCCTTACGTGTAAGGACAACGTCGCTACCCACGCGAGGTGATGTAGGCGTAGCCTGACCATACTGGAGCTGCGTTACGCAAGGATAGTAGATCTCCTGTGCATCTTTACCCTCAGCATCCTTGTAGTTGTAGATGATAGGCTTGATAGTGATCGTGTTGCGATCCTCCGACACCTCCACGGGGAAGCGTGAGTCGAGCAACAACGAGCCATCCTCGCGGTAAACAGGAGCACCGATATATGACTTCTGACCTACACCAAGCATGTAGAACGTGTACTCCATACCGAAGTTGAAGGTCTCGAGCGGGAACTCGCGCTCGATGTTGATAGGCAACCATACGTTACCCTCGGCATCAATCTCGAGGTTCCACTTAGGACCAAAGTCGTAGAACATGTGGCTAACCTTGCTCGACGAGTAATCATCAGCGGTGAAGAGGTCATAAGGCGTAGCCACCAAATCCAACATATATGTAGGATCGGTAAGGTCGTAACCAAGACAGAGGAGGCGGTTAAAGCCACGTGTACGGTTGTTATACTGCTCAGCCAACTCAACGAACTCCTCCCAGAGAGCATCAGTAGCATCACGGCTAACACCCATAGATGCATAGAGGTCGTAAACCTCCTTAGGCAATGTCTCTGGATACTCTACACCGGCAGCGATAGTGACATCCGAAGTGTAGGTCTCGCCGATAGGCAACCAAGCCTGAGCATCAGCATCGTAAGCTGTCATCTCGGCAGAAGCAACCCACTCACCCACGAGCTCGTCGAAGAGAGGCGAGTTAACGCGCACGGGGTAGTTAGCCTGAGGCGTAGTGTACTCAGCGATAGCGGGCGAGCCGGTAGCATTGAGGTTGTTGTTCGTACCCTCGTCGTTGTATACGAGCACTACGAGACGCGTTGTGGCGTTCTCACGGCTTGCTACCGTGAAGTTAAGACCTGCGGCAGAGTTGATTGCCGAGATCTCGGCCGAGCCAAACTGGTTGCCAGCACCCATAGACTTCATCAGTGCGAGGTATGTGGTATTCTTAAGTGCAGCATCGAACTCACGAACATAGTCGCAAGCGAAGTAAACCTCGTAAGCATCCTTGTTGGGAGCCTTGATGTTGAAGGTTGCAGTGTAAGGATCCGAGCTCTCAACTGGGGTAACTACGATCTCGGGAGCAGCCTTAGTAACCTCGGGCATAGTGAACTTGTAGGTATCAAATGCCTGAGTCTTACCCTCGTTATCGCCCATAGACGTACAGAGTACGCGGATCTCCTTACCAGCCATACCCTTGGTGTCAACGAACCAGTCAGTGAGGTAGATCTCGCTGTCGCCGCTCAAAACCTGCGAACCGAATGTGTAGAGCGCGAAGTACGAGCCGGTGAACCAGCGCAAGTACTCCTCGTTGTTATCGAGCAAAGGAAGGATGTTAACCTGATACTCCGACTCCTCCATAATCATCACGTTGTAGAACGCAACATTCTCAGTGGGAGTGAACGAGATGATACCGTCGATAGGACGCAAATCGTAGGTCTTAATCTCCACGCCGCCATCGAGATCCTCGGGCTCGAGAGTGTCAACCTGAATACGCTCGTAGTAGCCTGACCAGTACTTCTCCGAGTCAAAGGCATCGGTACCACTCTCATTAGCCCAAGCTGCCCAGTCGAACACAGGCATATAGTAGCCAGCCTGCCAGCCTGCAGGGTACGACCAGATTGCGTGTGTGGCGTAGTCTAAATAGTTGGGATCATTCTCAGGAACGCTAACAACAGATACCTCACCATCCATATATACTACCAACTCGTCGGGATCGTCCATATAGCTATACTCACCGATAAGGAAAATGCCGGGCTCACCAGGAACCTTCGGGTCAGAGTAGCTCGCGCCATTCTCTACGATGTTGCCATCCTCGTCGCGCTCGTAGCTGTTCTCCTCGTCGTAGCGGATAGTCTTATCGTCGAGGGTGTACTGCTGAGCATTGTAAAGAAGCATATCAATCTCCAACGAACCCTCGCTCTTAGAGTAATTGTAGAAAGGAAGCGATGTTGTAGTGTAGCGCAAAGCGTTACCACGAGCCTTAACCTCGGCGGGAACCACTACGTGAACAGCGAAACCATCGTAGCGACGGTCTACAACCGTAAGCGTACCCTCGTAGTCAGTCGTAGTGAACTCCACCTTGACAACCTCACCGTAGAAGTCGTTGTCACTCTCACGGAATGCGAAGTAGTAGGTGTAGGTTGTAGCGACCTCCTTACCGGTGATAAGGATGCTTGTTGTTGTCTCAACGGCGGGGTCAGCAATAGTCTTAACCTCGCCACCAGCGAAGATTGCCGACGCGGGCAACTCGCTATCAATCTCAATGTAAGCGATCTCACTGATACCCTCGCTCACGATGTCGATAGTTGCACCACCAGGCTCAACCGATGCCACAATTACATCAACGTTCACATTGCCAGTGCCGGTGCCAGTGCCAGGCTTCTCGTTGATGGGATCATCACCACACGATGCGAGGCACACACCCAAAACGAGCGTTGCAACCGCAAATAAATAATGTTTAAAGTTTTTCATAAAGTTAATAATTTGGTTTTTGATGTGTCTTGTTTCGTATATTTGTCGTATGTCCAACGTGCAAATATATGTAAATTTTTCGTAACTCACACTAAAACATTACATTTTATTGCATATTCAGCATTTTTATTCACAAATACGACCTCTGTTTTTTACTACAAAAGATACGTTATTTTTACTTAGAACAACCATGCTTTAATATAAATTTAGTCTTTTTGCAGCCCAATATAATTTAGTAAAAAAGGAGGGTGCAGCCCTCCACAATACAATAATAAAGAATCGTCGTGCTACCTTATAGGCTTAACGTTACGAGCCTCCGCACGGCCACCATCATCCACAACAACATCGTACTCCACACGCCAATTATGCTTCAGCGTGCGGTAACCATCGCTCACAATAGCCGTATAGTGGACATAGGTATCGACCCCATCCTTGCCAGTTATAAATCCATAACCACGCTTATCGTCAAACCACTTCACTATGCCGATCATACCTCATCAACATTTTGATACTTCAAAGTTACAAAATTTATCAATAGAAGCAATACTATAACGGCTCTTTTTTTCGTTAGATTTGTAGATTAGCGAAAAAATCCCTACATTTGTAATATATTACGACACAATAAATTTTCGAGACTATGAACGTTAAATGGAAGATTGCTCTTTTAACCCTACTCGGTTTCTCGACAGCAGCGTGCTGCAGCACCAAGAAGGCATCGAAGAAGCAGGATAAGGCCGAGACTAATATCGAGGTAGAGGGTATTGATAACCGCATTATGTTGATGTATGGTGTGCCTATGCCCGATGGTAAGTTCCCCACACCTGTCGTGGACGATGCTCCACAGCCATTGCGTCCTGGTGCTCCATTCCCCGATGGCCGTCGTGCCGTGGTAATGACCGAGGAGCGTGCTGCCCAGGTTATTAAGAGCATCCAGGCCGAGGATGCCGCTGCTGAGATCATCCGCGAGGTTGACGGCGTTCCCTTCCCCGATGGCCGCGTGGCTATCGTCATGACAGAGGAGCGTGCCGCCGAAATCATGAAGGCTATCGAGGCAGAGGAGAAGGCTCGCGCCGAGAAGGAGCAACAGTAATTCATTATCGTAGTGAAGGGCAAGAGATTAGGGTTTCGCAAGCATCTGGGGCTTAAGTTATTCAACAAGCTCTATGACGATGCTGTGGAGCGTCACGAGTTGCGTACACTCTTTTGGGAGTGTACGCTTCGTTGTAATCTGAGGTGCAGGCATTGTGGTAGCGACTGCCGCACAGATGCCGCCGAGAGCGATATGCCGCTTGAGGACTTCCTCCACGGACTCGACGAGGAGATAACGCCCAACGTAGACCCCAGTCGCGTGCTTATCATCTTCTCGGGTGGCGAGGTGCTTGTGCGCCACGACCTTGAGGAGGCGGGGCGCGAAGTTACACGCAGAGGATATATGTGGGGCATGGTGACTAACGGCATGGGGCTCACACGCGAGCGACTGCACGCGCTTGTACGCTCAGGGCTACGCTCCGTATCTGTCAGCTTCGATGGCTTTGCCGATGCACACAACCACATACGTCAAAACCCCTTAAGCTTCGAGCGTGCCCGCGCAGCCATAGGCTACATCCGCGAAGTCGAGGGACTTACCTACGATGTCATCACCTGCGTAACGCCAACGATGATCGATCGAATGGAGGCGTGGAAGGAGTTTCTTATCGCTGAGGGTATCACACACTGGCGCATATTCTCTATATTCCCCGCAGGACGTGCCAAGAAGGATGACTCTCTCCACCTCAACGCCAAGCAATTCCGCAGCCTTATGGAGTTCATCCGCCATACACGTCGTGAGGGACGCATAAAGCTAAACTACGCCTGCGAGGGCTTCCTCGGGGGTTACGAGACAGAGGTGCGCGACCACTTCTACATGTGTAACGCAGGCGTGTCGGTTGCCTCGATACGCGTGAATGGCGATATCTCGGGATGCACGAGTGTACGCGGCAACTACACACAGGGCAACATCTACCGCGACCACTTCTGGGACGTATGGCAAAACCGCTTCGAGCCTTTCCGCAACCGCACATGGACACGTAGAGGCGAGTGCGAGGATTGTCGCGTATGGGAGTTCTGCCGTGGAGGCGGCATGCATCTACGCGACGATGAGGGGCAGCTGATGTACTGCCACTACAATATGTTAAAATAAGATTAGGGGTATCACTTGATACCCCTAATCTTATTTCATATGTGGTTTATTTAATTATCACACAACGGTTTACCGTTGGTGAATCGGGCGAGTTGAAGGCCTTAGCCGTGTCGCCCACCCACTTTGTTGTGATGCGCTCCGAGGCGATACCGCCAGCCGTGAGGTAGGCCCTAACGGTCTCGGCACGCTCCTTAGACAGCTGCTCGTTGCGAGCGGCACTTCCCGTCTCCTTATCGGCATAACCCGTGACCTCGATCGGTGCCTTACTCTTCATCTCCGCCTCAATATATCCATCGAGCGTAGCACGTGCATAGTCCGAGAGCGTCGCCTCGCCTATGGCGAAGAATACGACAGACTCTCCCATCTGCACATACTCCGTCGTGGGCTTCTTTGCCTTGCACGCATCAAGGTCGCTCTTTAGGCGCGTATTCTCGGCCGTGAGGTTGTCGACCTTTTTGTTTGCGGTTGCCAGACGCTCGCCATTTACAAGCAGCGCCTCCTCCAATCCAACGATGGCAGCAAGATAACCATCAACCTCCACCTGGGAGTATGCCGGAGTCCAGTCGCGCTGGTTGAAGCGGTAGGCCACGCCGAGCGATGCCGAGAGTGCAAAGGCATAGCGGCCACCACTCTTAATCTCCTCGGGCAACGACTTCTCGGCAAATAGCCATGAGCGTAGGTCGAGCTCGATATCCCACTGCGGGCTCACTCGGAATTTGTTGAGCATACCCGACGAGAAGGCAAACTCGCCGTTGTACGACCCCGCCGACTTCTTCGTCCACGACATCGCCGTATAGCCAAAGCCTACGTACGAGATGGCGCTATATACACGGTTGGCCCGGTAACCGCCAATCCAGTTCGACATATTAATAAGTATGTCGCCATGGGCGAAGATATAGGGTGTTTTGAAGATACCATCGCCGTAGTTCTGCTTTGCGAACGAGTAGTTCTGGAACTCACCACCGTCAACCTGCAAGCGCATACCAACGATGGGCACCACCCACTTCGTGACACTCACGTTGGCGTTCCATCCAACACGATCGAAGAACTTACCCGGATCCTTATCACCCGAGCGGTTAGCCACCTGGAGCATAGAGCCGCCACCCGCAACGCTAATCTCCCAATTATCCCAAAAGCGGTTTGTCTCGTATCCCTGCCAGCGCAAGGGGCTATGCTGCTCCTGCGCCACGGCATCTGTTGTCGACATCAACGACATCGCCACAACAATACTCAGTAAAATCTTTTTCATAGGCCTAAATCTTTAAAGGTTCGCACTATCAGTTATCGCTTTAGCCTATGTCAAATACCGAGCCACGCCCCACGATCACAATACCACAAGCAACAAAAAGGGCCCACCTCAATGGGTGGGCCCAAGATTTACAGGGTCTTAGCTATTAGCGTGTTGCATTGAGGACCGTAGCCTCAGACTTAACGTTCTTATTCTCGAAAGTCATCTCCGAAGCCTTCACGCGGTTAGACTTCACCAAGCGCTTCGAAACGCTTGCGTCAACCTCGATAACGTTGTTGTTCTTCTCAGCCACGGGAGCCTCCGATACCACAAGGCTCTGAAGCGAACCACCGCCGTTCCAAGTATTCCACCAGCCGATGAAGTCCTCGACAGGACGAACATCGTCGTAAGATGGAACGAACTCACGCTTGAAGAGCTTGCTGTACTGACCGTTAACGTCAACAACGATACCTACAATCACGTAGCGACCACCCCACTTAAGCATTGTATAGGTGTCGGTTGTAGAGTACGAGCCGTAAGTCTCGATCTGCCATATAAGACCTGCTAAATACTGCTCATCGGTGTACTCATCGTGACGGCCTGTCCAGTCGTAGATCTCAAGGAAAAAGTCTCCGTGATTCTTCTTCGAGAACTCGATTGAGAGGGGCGCGATAGCGACACCGTTATAAGAGTCGCTGCCGAAGAACTCGAAACCAGGCTCCATTGCAAGATCAGCGGGGTCATAGTAGCCGAGATCTTTCAAAGTGATATCCACCTCACCGGGAGCATCTGACTTAGTTTTGAACGTTGCAGTCCAGAGCTGAGTGGTAACGACACCTCCATAGAGACCAAATGCATAAGCAACATACTCCGTATCGGGCTTGATATTGCTATATGAAATACTCTTGTTGCCCCACATATACTCAAGCGCAAAGTTATTCTTAATGTAGTTCATACGAGCCGTGTCGTTAGAACCGAATGAGTTCCACTCCTCAATAGTGGCGATATGCGTTACGTAAGCATCAGCATACTCAGAGTGAGTAGCCTCAATATTTACAGTAGCGCGATAAGCCGTTACATCGCTAACAGAGATTGACAACTGGTTAGCCGATGGCTCTACCGAACCGGTAGTAATCTTGGTAAACTGCGGTGTAGTCACACACAATGCATTCTCATCGAGGTTGAAGGCAAAGATGTAGTAGTTAGTATTGGCCAGCAAGTCGTAGGTCCACTCGCTACGAGGTCTACCAGTAGTGCTGTCTGTACCCTGACAAGTATTCTGAACCAAGATATCGTAGGTAGAAAAGCCCTCTCCGTGATACAAGTTGCCGACAATATTTGCCCACCACTTCTTAATATACTCAGCCTTGGTATAACCTGCCGACTCGGCATAGTTAAGCTCAGCCTCGGTCATTATATCATAGTAGTAGTCAGCAGTTGTTGATGACACAACATTTGTTTTCACGCGAGGACCATCAATCTCATACTCGAATGTGAAGTAGTTAGGATCCAAGTCCTGCATCTCGGGGTGATCAACCGTAATCTCAAAGCGAGATATATCAGAGATCAACGCGCCAGAATCATAGTCGAAGTAGTAGCAGTAGAATACATACGTCTCACCAGGAGTAGCCGTACCTACAGTAACGTTATACTCGTCGCCCATCTTAGCACGATCCTGCATGATCTCAACTGCCGTCATACCGTGGAACGAGCCAAGATACTCGAAGTAAGAGTAATCATCCTCGTATAGTGCCTGATCAGATTCGAGCTCCCACTCTGCAATATAGCTGGGCGATGCCGACATCACGATGTAGGGCAACTGCTTGTTTGAGGGGAATACGTTTACGGTAAACGTGAAGAACTCGCTGCCGGTCTCAACCTTCTCAACAGAGAAAGTAGCATTGGTCATAGTACCCTGCTTAACAACAAACGTTACATCCTCAGCAAAACGGTAGCTTACGGTAACAAGTGTCTCACGCTCAACATCACCATCGTTAGGGGCAACCTTGAAACCAATAGCACCACTGATTGTTGTATCAAAATCGTAGACCCACTCCTCAGCAGCTACTGCACTAAGCTTCTCGCCCTGGTGTGCGTTCTCAATTTCATACTCAATGAGATACGAACCACCTGACACAGCTGCCGTTATAGACGACTTAGCAAGACGGATAGTTGCGTCCTTCTCCACAGGGGGAGGAACCACAGGCTTATCATCCACGTTATCTGGGGTCTCATTGCAACCTGCCAAGAGAGCAAAGCCTACGAGCGGCAACAGACCCATCAACAGAAAATTCTTGAAATTTCTCATAGTTTTTAATTAATTAGTGTTTTATGTATAAAGTTTATCCCATTGCAACTTAGCTCATTTGCTACATTGTCTGGCCACCATATCACTTCAGTACGGCCGCCAAGCTTCTGCCGCTTGCACAAATCTCATTACTCACCAAAACAAATCGCACACTACACCCATTTTGTGTATCAGCGAGGCGGGCGCATTTACTAAATTTTTTTATAAAAGTCCACCCCTTCAAGTGGCAAATATAGTAATAAAATCCAATTTATGAATTATTTTTCGTTGATAAATTTGGTGCAGCGATATTTTTTTCGCTTCCGAAAATAATCTCCTCTGTTAATGCGATGACACGACCAGGTTTAATATGACGATATTTACATTATTAACAACCCCAATAGGACCATTTTTTGACTATAAAACTAAATAGTATCACCATCTCTTGCATTTTAAATATAATAATCATATCTTTGCGTTGAAAGTTACACTTCAAGTGACAAAACAGAGAACTTTATATACACGAGAATTATAAATTAAATTAACGACAATGAGAAATTTTTCACTATTTGCTGTTTTGATTATCCTCATGGGCGTTGCTACATTTGTAGGATGTACCGAGGATACACCACAGACTCAGACTCCCCCTGATCTGGTGACACCGCGCCTACTGCTCAGCACACAGAGTGTCGACGCTGAAGCCAATGGCGGGAATTACACCGTAGGCTATGCTCTTGAGAATGGCTACGATGATATCGACATCCAAATAACTTGCAATGTACAGTGGATTACGAACATCACCACCGATGAGAATACAATCGCTTTCGATGTCGCAACCAATCACGACACAACACCCCGAACTGCAGAACTTACAGTTAAGTATCCTGGTATCGAGTCGAAGATCATCACTGTGACACAGGGGGCCAACGAAAACTTTTTTGAGATAATCGTCTCAAATAAGACGACGACAGGCTGTCAGTCGACCGTCGTACCCAGCAACAACGAGATGGCATATGTTGTCAATATGTCGGAGGCAGACTACTTTGGAGTGGCAGGCATCACCACAGCCGAGGAACTCTTTTTCGATGACTACAACTACTTCTCTAACCTCGCCGCCCAGTACGACTCTAACCTCGGACAGTTTATGCTGATGAACCAGATGGCCTTCATCGGCCAAAGCGATATCGTCTGGACAAGCATGACCCCCAACAAGGTGTATATCCTCTATGCCTACGGTATCGAGTTCAACAACACAATGACCGAATACTCGATGGCTACGCCCATTACATATGTTAAGGTTGAGCTCGAAGGTAACTCGTTGCGTACCGTGGAGTTCGATGTAACAGTGACGGTTAATGGTCCAGAGGTATCCTACGATTTTGAGCCTGTTAACTGGGACGGCAAATACTACATTGATATCTACGCCGAGGGCGATTATATGTATATCCCCGAGGGTGGTAGCCCAGACGCAGAGTATAGCCAGTTGGTTATTGACAACTGGCTGTCTATGATCAATCTGTATATGATGTCGGGTTACTCGGGCGAGCAGCTTCTCAATATTATGTGTCTCGAGGGCCACGACTCTTATAGCGAGGTTCGCGAGGCTGATCGCCGATATATGATGTCGTTCTATGCAATCGACCTTGTCGATGGTCTCCCGCAGGTTGTATCACACCCCTATATCGTTCATTTCAAGACCGATCCCGTGTTGGCATCGGATATGACATTCGATGTCGACTTGAGCAACGTATATACGCGCGTTGCCGACGTACGTATCACCCCCACAACCAACGATCCTTACACTATTGCTCTGGTACTTACCGACGAGGTTCCCGAGGGCAGCAACGAGGAGATAATCAACTGGCTCACTGGTTCGTTTGGTCTGTCGCTCTTCAGGGGTGAGGTTACAACACACCTCAACTCGCTTGACCCAGAGACAAGCTACTCACTACTCATATTCGGCTACTACGGCGGCGTTGTCACTACCGACCTCACACGCATAGACTTTACTACCGACCCTGTGAGCGAATGCGAGAATAGTGTTGTACGTGTCGATTTTATGGGACCGTATAGTCCTATTGATCTCGCAAAACACTTCCCTGATAGCTTGAACGGTATGGAGGAGATATATGAACAATATGGCTTCTACGTTATGTGGGCAGAGATAATTACCGAGAAGCCTTCGCAGGATGTATTCTTCTTCCATTATGACAGCGACAAGGTGGCTCTCGGCGACGACTACATCTTCAACGACTTGATTGCATACACCTCAGATAGACTTACTACGCTCACGGCACGCTCGGGCGTTGAGTTTACAATGTGCGGTGTCACGATGGACTACCGCGGTAATTATAGCGAGATGTGGAAATCAGAGCCGTTTAGGTATGAGTATAACGCTGATACAAAACGACCTATCGAGGAGCTTGTCGAGAAGTTCAACTCGCCCACCACGGCTGGTAAGCTGATGCTTGTAGCCCCTGGTGAGCGCACAGCTAAGGAGCAGACAATCAGCGTGATGAAGAAGTAAGACCATCACCAGCTTAACAACAACGCCCACCGTTAGCGGTGGGCGTTGTTGTTTACAAATTGGTAGTGAGTAAGTAGTAATAGTTTCGTTGGCAAGGGATAGTTGGGAATATAACACTTAGAACAGCCCCCAATTTCTTGTCAGAGGGGGTCTAACTTGGTGCCGATAAAGAGAAAGAGCGGATGGGCATACTTTGACGTATTTCCCATTCGCTCTTTGGATTGAGGTGTCGAAATATCCCCCTTATCACATGACATTAACTGCACTTAGAGTAGCCGCATGACATACAGGTAAGACAACCATTCTGGTATGCCATATTCTCCTGACCACACTGAGGGCAGCGACCCTTACCACGTGTACCATCAGCGATATACTGCTTCAGTGCGCGCTCAACGCCATTCTTCCAAGTGTTGATAGTCTCAGAGTCGAGGTGGAGACCGTCTACAAGCTGTACAACCTTGTCGATAGGCATGCCGTAACGAAGTACACCCGAGATAAGCTTTGCGTAGTTCCAGAACTCCTCGTCGAAGAGTCGCGAGATACCACCAATGGTGTTGATATAACCGTAGCGATCCTGATACTGGAAATCATAACGCTTAGAGCCATCCTGCTCGCATACCTTGAGGATATGACCGTGAGTAATGGTCTTAGGGATATACATGGCATCCTCTTCGATCTTACCGGTGAAGATCTCATAGGGGCGGTCATCCTGCTTACCTACGAAGGCAATCCAATCCTCGGGGCCGTTCTTGAAGCGCACG
>CALBKP010000100.1 GCA_937895825.1 uncultured Alistipes sp.
CTTAGGGATCACAGGATAGATCACGATAGAGCAGAAGATACCGTAGTTCTCGCGAAGGTCAACGATGAGGTTAGTTCCCTCCTCGTTACCACCCTTCATATATACAGGGGTAACAGGTGACTGCGTTACACCGATCTCGAAGCCATTCTCCTTGAAGCCGTTCTGGATAGCACGAGTGATCTCCCACAACTTCTCCTGATACTCAGGGTGCTTGCGGATCAAGTCCAAACGCTTCAAAGCACCGATAACCATAGGCATTGGCAATGACTTAGCGTAGAGCTGTGAACGCATGTTGTAACGGAAAAGGTTGATGAGCCAACGTGGACCCGACACGAATGCACCGATGCCAGCCATAGACTTAGCGAAGGTGTTGAACAGAACGTCAATCTCGTCCTGCACGCCGAAGTGGTCACCAGTACCACGGCCGTTGGTACCCATAGTACCGAAGCCATGAGCGTCATCAACGAGCAAGCGGAAGCTGAAATCCTTCTTGCACTTAACGATAACGTCGAGGAAGCCAAGGTCACCCTTCATACCGAAGACACCCTCGGTGATTACGAGCACACCACCCTTCTGCTCCTCAGCAAGCTCCGTAGCATGCTTAAGCTGCAAGCGCAACGACTCCTCGTCATTGTGAGCATATACGAAACGCTTACCTGGGTGCATGCGAAGACCATCGATGATACAAGCGTGGCACTCCTTGTCGTAGACGACAACGTCGCGGGGAGTGAGCAGGCAGTCGATGATTGAGATCATACCCTGATAGCCATAGTTCAGAAGGAAGGCATCCTCCTTACCTACGAACTCGGCGAGCTCGCGCTCCAACTGCTCGTGGTACTTAGTCTGACCCGACATCATACGAGCACCCATGGGGTATGCCATACCAAAGTCCTTGCCACCCTGTGCATCAGCCTCACGTACCTCGGGATGGTTAGCCAGGCCGAGATAGTTGTTCAAACTCCAGTTCAACACGGGCTTACCACGGAAGGTCATGTGAGGACCGAGCTCTCCCTCAAGCTTAGGGAATGCGAAATAGCCGTGTACAGCCGACATATACTGGCCAATAGGGCCGCCGGCATTCTTCGATAAGCGATCAAAAATATCTACCATTATTGCGTAAGTTTGGTTAAAATTACTTTTTCTTGCAAGGCTCCGAGTGCGATACGCCCGCCACTCAGTCGCCCAAATATCCTTACAAAGGTAGTGTTTTTTTTGTTTTTCACCCACCTTATATCAACAAAAAAGTATTCCCACCTATTTAAATAAGTAGAAATACTTATGCCCTAAGCTCCACTCGCCACATTGGATTATATCTCCACAAGGCGATTCTTGATGGCGTAGACCACAAGGTTAGCGGTATTCTTGCAACCCGTCTTTTCGAGGATGTTGGCGCGATGCTTGTCCACCGTACGCTTCGATATGAATAGCTTGTCGGCAATCTCCTGGTTCGAGAGTCCGCGGCACACCTCCACGAGGATCTCTATCTCGCGCTCCGAAAGTGCATCGTCATCCTCCTCCACGCCCTGCACCAGACGGCTCATGTTGCGTGTGAGCGAGCCTAACAGCGCCGCGCTGAAGTAGCTATCGCCCGCCACCGTGGTATCCACCGCAGCATATACCTCGTCGATATCGGAGTCCTTGAGCAGGAAGCCCGAAGCGCCGCACTCCATCATCAACGTATAGTAATGGTCATCGCCATACATCGAGAGTGTCACAATACGCAGATCGGGACGCAGCTGCAACGCACGACGTGTGGTCTCGGCACCATCCATCCCTGGCATCGAGATATCCATAAACACCACATCTACCTCCATCTGAGGTAGTAGCGCCAAGAACTCCTCACCGCTACCAACATCGGCAACGACCTCAAAATCATCGCGCTGCGAGAGCAGACCACTAAGACCTGTACGGAATAGCGTATGGTCATCTACGAGAGCTATTTTTACGTTTCTTGTCATTCTTCGGAGTGTTATACAACTGGTCATATTCGCTACCCGACAGGTGGGCGACAGCGCTATCTATCGACACCGATATTGTTGCCGTCATACCCTTGCCTGGAGAGCTTACAAGGTTAAACTTACCGCTGAGCGACGATATACGCGAACGTATATTCGACAGTCCCATACCCATATTCTCAACATCGCGTGGCGAGAAGCCCTTGCCGTTGTCGCTGTACTCTATGCTCAGCGAGTCACCCTTAAGATCGAGCGTGAGGGCTATTGCCGAGCAGCCAGAGTGCTTCAGCGAGTTATTAATAAGCTCGCAGACAACACGATACAGAATCACCTCGATATTCGAGTCGAATCGCTCGGTACGCAACGATGTTCGAAAATCAATCTTAATGTCGTGGAGCGACACCACCCTATCGACGAAGTTCTTGATGCCACGCACCAAGCCAAAGTTATTCAATATGTGCGGCGAGAGGTTGTTCGATATCTCGCGCAGTGAACGAATCGCCTCGTCTATGACTGCCGAGGTATTCGCGAGCAGGCGACGATCCTTATCGCTAAGCTCCGCACGCTGCAATGCCGATATTGACATCTTTGCCGACGAGAGCAGGGGGCCAAGGCCATCGTGCAACTCGCGCGAGAACGAGGCACGCGAGCGCTCCTCCGTCCTCAGCACCGCGGTCATCAGCCTATTCTCCAACATGCGGCGTTGGTTTGTCATCCTATCTACGTGACGTACAAGCATATGGGCACAGACAACGCTCACCGAGAAGCTCACCGATACAATCGTTCCCACCCACGCCATCGTGAGGTTCGACACATCGACACCATCCCACTCGAAGAGCTGCAACACACGTTCGGCCGTAAGCATCGAGAGGCCAATGATGCAGCACCACCACAAGGCTCTATACTTCGTACTATTGACCAACAGCAATGCCAGCACCGTAGCGCCAATCTGCATCACTATACAGGCAATCATTGCAATCTCCGCCCCTCTCATACGCCTCTACGTTACTTTACAACACCCCGCAAGCTGTCGAGCATGCGGTAGTCCGTCATATCGGTCTGCACGGGCACAACAGCCACATAGCGGTTAGCCAGTGCCCACTCGTCGGTATCCTCCGCCTCGGGTTCGTGGTTATCGAACGCACCCG